>NZ_JBSGIW010000039.1:0-63756 GCF_053605265.1 Streptomyces sp. NPDC003943
GCCTCGGTGACGAGTTCGGCCGCTTCCGCGGTGAGCCGTTCGGCCTCCGCCGCCGCCTCGCTGATGAGGGTGTCGGCCTGCTCGGCCGCGTCGGCACGGCGCTTGTCGGCGGCCTTGCGGGCCTCGTCCAGGACCTGCTCGCCGTCGGCGCGCGCGGCGGCGCGCAGGGCCTCGGCCTCCGCCTCGCCGTCGGCCTTGACCTGCTCCGCCTCCGCGAGCAGCCGCGCGGCCTCCTCGCCGATGCGCTCCGCCTCGGCCGTCGCCTCGCCGATCAGCGTGTCGGCCTGTTCGGCGGCGTCGGCACGGCGCTTGTCGGCGGCCTTGCGCGCCTCGTCGAGGAGCTGCTCGGCCTCCTCGCCGATGCGCTCCGCCTCCGCACGGGCCTCGCCGACGACGTTCTCGCCGGCCGCGGCCGCCTCGGAACGGATCCGGTTGGCGTCCTCGCGGGCGTCCGCCCGGGTGCGGGCCGCGTCCTGCTCGGCCGAGGCCAGCGCGTCGGTGACCTCGGTCCGTACCCGCTGCGCGTACTCGGCGGTGTCCGAACGGAGCTTCTCCGTCTCGGTGACGGCGTCCGAACGCAGCTTCTCCGCCTCGGCGAGCGCGTCCGTGACCGTCCGCTCCGCCAGCGCCTTCGCCGCCTCGGACTCCTCCTGGGCGCGCTCGCGCGTGCGGTTGGCGTCCTCGGTGGCCCGCTCCCGCTCCTCGTAGGCGTCGGCGCGGACCCGGTCCGCCTCCTCCTGCGCCTCGGTGCGGGTGCGCTCTGCGGCGTGCTCGGCCGCGCTGCGCAGGCCGGCGATCTCCTCCTCGGCCGTCTCGCGCAGGCCCGAGACCGAGTCCCGCACCTCCTGCGCGGTCGCCTCGGCCGTCGTGACCAGCTCGGTCGCGCGGGCCTCCGCCTCCTCGACCAGGCGGTGCGCCTCGGTCTGCGCCTCCTCGACCCGGTTGCGGGCGGAGGCGAGCAGTTCCTCGCTCTGTTCCCGGGCCAGCTCGCGCTCGCGGCCGGCCTCGGAACGGGCCGAGTCCAGGGTCTGCTCGGCCTCCCGGCGGCGCCGGTTGGCCTCCTCCTGGGCGGCGGCAAGGGCCTCCGCGGCCTCGGCGGCGACCCGCTCGGCGGCGGACGCGGCCTCGGCGCGCACCCGGTCGGCGGTCTCCTGCGCCTCGGACTTCAGCCGCTCGGCCGCGGCCTCGGCGGACTCGCGCAGCGCGGTGGCCGCGGTCTCCGCCTCGGTACGGGTGGTGGACGCGTCCGCGGCGGCCTCCGCGCGCAGCCGCTCGGCCTCGGTCTCGGCCTGCGCCTGCAGCGTACGGATCCGCTCGGCGGACTCGACGCGCTGCCGCTCGGTCTCCTCGGCGGCCTCGCGCCGGATCCGCTCGGCCTCGGCGCGCGCGTCGGTCAGCTCCTGGCCGGCCGACGTCAGCTTCGTCTCGGCCTCGCCGTGCAGCCGGGCCAGCTCGTCGGCGGCCTCCGCCTGCCGGGCCGCGGCGGCCCGCTCGGCGTCCTCGCGCAGCGCCACGGCGGCGGCCTCCGCCGCCGCCGTGACGGACTCGGCCTGCTCCTCGGCCTCGGCGCGCATCCGCTCGGCCTCGGCGCGGGTGCGCTCCAGGGTCTCCTCGGCCTGGGTGCGCAGCGTCTGGGCGCGCTCCATCGCCTCGCCGCGCACCCGCTCGCTCTCGGCGCCCGCGCTCGCGCGCAGCTCGTCGGCGTCCGTGCGGGCCTTGGTGAGCAGCTCCTCGGCGGTCTTCGCCGCCTCCTCGATCTGGCCCACGGCCTCGCGGCGGGCCTCGCCGCGGATGCGCTCGCCCTCGGCGATCGCCTCGGCGCGCAGCTGCTCGGCCTCGCCGCGCAGCCGGCGGGCCTCCTCCTGCAGCTCGACCGTCTTGGCGCGGTACTCCTTGGTGTCGTCCTTCGCCGAACCGAGCAGCTCGTCGGCCTGCTCCTCGGCGGTGTGCCGCAGCCGGTCGGCCTCCGCCTCGGCCTCGCGGCGCAGCCGCTCCGCCTCCTCGGCGGCCTTGCGGGTGGTCTCCTGGGCGTCCTGGGACGCCTTGGTGAGGATCTCCTCGGCCTGCCGGGCGGCCCTGGCGAGCGCGGCGGCGGAGTCCTCGGCGGCGGCCGTACGGGCCTTCTCGCCGGCCTCCGAGACCATCTTCTCGGCGGCGGCGGTGGCCTCCCGGAGCTGCTCCTCGGCCTGCTCCTTGAGCGCCTCGGCCTCCTTGGTGGCCTCGCCGACCAGCCGGGCGATCTCCGCCTTCGCGGTACGGGTGCGCTGCTCGTTGGCGGTCTCGGCGCCGGAGATCTGCCGGGCCGCGGCCTCCTTGGCCTCGGCGAGGGTCCGCTCGGCCTCCGTACGGGCCTCGCGCAGCCGCTCCTCGGCCTCCTGGACGCGGACCTCGGCCGCGCGGGACAGCTCGGCGGCCTCGCGGCGGGCCTGCTCGGTCTCGGCCGCGGTGCTCGAACGCAACTGCTCGGCGTGGCTGGTGGCCTCCTGCGCCTGGCCGGCCGCGGTGTTCAGCAGCCGCTCGGCGTCCTTGCGGGCGCGCAGCAGAATCGCTTCGGCCTCGGCCCGGGCGGCCTCCGCGTCGGCGCCGACCCGGCGGCGGGTCTCCTCGGTGATCCGGGCGGCCTCGGCGCGGGCGGCGGCGAGCGAGGCCTCGGCCTCGGCGCGCGACTCCTCCATCAGGCGGCGGGCCTGGGACTCGGTGCGGGCGCGCAGCTGCTCGGCCCACGCCACGTTCTCGTTGACGTGCGACTCGACCGTCTGGCGGCGCTCGTTGAGCTCCTGGTCGAGCTGCTGGCGGCGGGTGACGGCCTCGGTGTGCAGCTCGGCCTGCAGGCGGGCCTGCTGCTCGGCGTGCTCCTGGAGGATGCGCTGCGTCTGGGCGCGGGCCTCGCGCAGCTCGCGTTCGGCGTCCTGGCGCAGCTGCTCGGCCTGCATCTGCGCGTTGCGCAGCATCTGTTCGGCCTGGTAGCCGATGTCCGCGCTGTCGTAGGCCGGCCGGGACGCGATGGTGCGGCGCGCCTCGTGGAGCTTGGCACGCAAGACCTCGACCTGGTAACCGAGGTCCTCGGCGTGCTGGACGGCCTTCTCCCGCTCCTTCTTCAGCCGCTCCATCTCGGCTTCGAAGCGCGAGAGATGGTCGTCTTCAGCTCGGTGGCTCTCCTGGCGTTCGTAGCCCCGCACTGCGCGGTCCATCCGTCCCCTGGTCGCAACACTCCAACGAGCACGCCCTCACGGCCGAGGACGGGCCCCCGGGGAATCGGCGCAGATCGGACGACCCCGACATCCCGACTTCGGTGCCGCGCGCACGCAGCCCCGACCGGCCCCGGCCCGGAGCCGCCCACTCTACCGGGCCGGGAATCCGGAGGTCAGTGCTCCGCTGAGGAGTGGTCAGCGGACGGCTCTGCCGAAGTGACCAGTTCCGTCAGGACACCGTGGCAGTCCTTGGGGTGGAGGAAGGTGATCCGGGAGCCCATGGAGCCGATCCGCGGCTCGTCGTAGAGGACCCGGACACCCTTGTCGCGGATGGCCGCGGCGTCCCCGTCGACGTCCGCCGTGCCGAAGGCGATGTGGTGCACGCCCTCGCCGTTCTTGGCGAGCCACTTGCCCACCGCGGAGTCCTCCCGGGTGGGCTCCAGGAGCTGGAGGTAGGAGGCCCCGCCGTCCGAGGTCTCGTTGATCTTGAGCATGGCCTCGCGGACGCCCTGCTCCTCGTTGACCTCCTCGTGGAACACCTCGAAGCCGTAGGTCGCCCGGTAGAACTCCACGGTCTCGTCGAGGTTCCGGCAGGCGATCCCGATGTGGTCGATACGCGTCAGCATGCCTCCAGTGCAGCGCCGACCGGATGGTTACGCAACGTGCGCGCCGTCACACCGGCAGGCCGGTGACCCGGCGCGCCACGGCTCAGTACATTGGCGGTAAACCCTCGTTCACTCCTCATCCCAAGGGGCTGCGCCTCATGTCTGGAACGACCGGTACCACCTCAGTGATCGTCGCTGGCGCCCGCACGCCCATGGGTCGCCTGCTGGGCTCGCTCAAGTCCTTCTCGGGCGCCGACCTCGGCGGCTTCGCCATCAAGGCCGCCCTGGACCGGGCCGGCATCGGCGGTGACCAGGTGCAGTACGTGATCATGGGCCAGGTGCTCCAGGCGGGCGCCGGGCAGATCCCCGCCCGCCAGGCCGCCGTCAAGGCCGGCATCCCGATGAACGTCCCCGCGCTCACCATCAACAAGGTGTGTCTGTCGGGTCTCGACGCCATCGCGCTCGCCGACCAGCTGATCCGCGCGGGCGAGTTCGACATCGTCGTCGCGGGCGGCCAGGAGTCCATGACGAACGCCCCGCACCTGCTCCCGAAGTCCCGCGAGGGCTACAAGTACGGCGCCATCGAGATGCTCGACGCCATGGCGTACGACGGCCTCACCGACGCCTTCGAGGGCATCGCCATGGGCGAGTCCACCGAGAAGCACAACACCCGCCTCGGCATCGGCCGCGAGGTCCAGGACGAGCTCGCCGCGCTGTCGCACCAGCGCGCCGCCGCCGCCCAGAAGAACGGCGTCTTCGAGGCCGAGATCACCCCGGTCGAGATCCCGCAGCGCAAGGGCGAGCCGGTCGTCTTCTCCCAGGACGAGGGCATCCGCGCCGAGACCACCGTCGAGTCCCTCGGCAAGCTCCGCCCGGCCTTCACCAAGGACGGCACCATCACCGCCGGCACCGCCTCGCAGATCTCCGACGGCGCCGCCGCCGTGGTCGTGATGAGCAAGGCCAAGGCGGAGGAGCTGGGCCTGGAGTGGATCGCCGAGATCGGCGCCCACGGCAACGTGGCCGGCCCCGACAACTCGCTGCAGTCGCAGCCGTCCAACGCGATCCTGCACGCCCTCAAGAAGGAGGGCCTGGACGTCTCCGACCTCGACCTGATCGAGATCAACGAGGCGTTCGCCGCCGTGTCGCACCAGTCAATGAAGGACCTTGGCGTCACCCCTGAAAAGGTGAACGTCAACGGCGGCGCCATCGCGCTCGGCCACCCGATCGGCATGTCCGGCGCCCGTCTGGTGCTGCACCTGGCCCTGGAGCTCAAGCGCCGCGGCGGCGGCGTGGGCGCGGCGGCCCTGTGCGGCGGCGGCGGCCAGGGCGACGCCCTGATCGTCAAGGTCCCGGCCTAACCGGCAAGTAATCACCTCAAGGAGCAGCTGCACATGGTGGACGTCCCCGCACTGGTCGACCAGGCACGGGAGGGCCGGCCGCGCGCCGTGGCCCGGCTGATCTCGCTCGTGGAGGGGGCGTCCCCGCAGCTGCGCGAGGTGATGGCGGCGCTCGCCCCGCTCACGGGCAACGCCTACGTGGTGGGCCTGACCGGCTCGCCCGGCGTCGGCAAGTCGACCTCGACCTCGGCGCTGGTCTCCGCGTACCGCAAGGCGGGCAAGCGGGTCGGCGTGCTCGCCGTCGACCCGTCCTCGCCGTTCAGCGGCGGCGCGCTCCTCGGCGACCGGGTGCGGATGGGGGAGCACGCCTCCGACCCGGGCGTCTACATCCGCTCCATGGCCACCCGCGGCCACCTCGGCGGCCTCGCCTGGTCCGCCCCGCAGGCCATCCGGGTCCTCGACGCGGCCGGCTGCGACGTGGTCCTGGTGGAGACCGTCGGCGTCGGCCAGTCGGAGGTGGAGATCGCCTCCCAGGCCGACACCTCGGTCGTGCTGCTCGCCCCGGGCATGGGCGACGGCATCCAGGCCGCCAAGGCGGGCATCCTGGAGATCGGCGACGTGTACGTGGTCAACAAGGCCGACCGGGACGGCGCCGACGCCACCGCCCGCGAGCTCAACCACATGCTGGGCCTCGGCGAGGCGCGCGGGCCCGGCGACTGGCGGCCGCCGATCGTGAAGACGGTCGCGGCGCGCGGCGAGGGCGTCGACGAGGTCGTGGAGGCCCTGGAGAAGCACCGGGCCTGGATGGAGGAGCACGGGGTCCTGGCGGAGCGCCGCCGGGCCCGGGCGGCCCGCGAGGTCGAGACGATCACGATCACGGCCCTGCGCGAGCGGATCGGCGACCTGCACGGCGACCGGCGCCTCGACGCGCTCGCGGAGCGGATCACGGCCGGTGAGCTCGACCCGTACGCCGCCTCGGACGAGCTGATCGCGAGCCTGACGGGCAAGTAGCCGTCACGGGTACGAGCACGCGTACGGCGAGGGCCCGGCACCCGTGAGGGGCGCCGGGCCCTCGCCGTACCCCTGAGGGGCCGCGGCTACGGCTTCCCGCGGAGGCCGCGCAGCTGCTCGGCGATGGGCTTCAGCGACTCGTGCAGGTCGCCGAGGGCCTCGGCGCTGAGCTGGTCGATGAAGTGCCTGCGCACCGACTCGACGTGGTGCGGGGCGACCTTCCGCATGGTCTCCATGCCCTGGTCGGTGAGCACCGCGTAGAGCCCGCGCCGGTCGGACTCGCAGTTCGCCCGCCGGACCAGACCGGCGTTCTCCATGCGGGTGATCTGGTGGGAGAGCCGGCTCTTCGACTGCAGGGTGGCCGCCGCGAGGTCGCTCATGCGCAGGCGCCGCTCCGCCGACTCCGAGAGGTTCACCAGGATCTCGTAGTCGTTCATCGTCAGGCCGAAGGGCTGGAGGTCCTTCTCCAGCTGGTACGTCAGCATTCTGTTGACGTCCAGATAGGTGCGCCAGGCGCACTGCTCGGCGTCGGTGAGCCAGGGGGTGGCCGTCTCGGTCTCCATGTATGGATTCTACCTAAGAAGTTGAATACTTGACGAATTCTGGGAGTGTGTTCGACGCGTCACGCTCCGCAGACTACCGCTCACAGACCGAAGCGCCGCTGCAGGTCCCCGAGCTGGCCGGGAAGACGCGGTACGGAGCCCAGCGGCCCCTGGCCGGAACCATGCGCCCCGGGCACGCCGTGACCGCCCGGAACCCCCGGCTGCGCACCCGGCTCGCCGATCGCCCGGTCCGGCATCATCAGCTCCGTCGACTGGAGCAACACGGTACCCGCCCCGACGAACTCGAACTGGTGCTCCTCGCCCGACGAGCCGCCGATGCCCGTGAGCGCCCGCAGCCCGCCCATCACGCCCGTCAGATAGCCGTGGTCGTAGTGGTGGCACGGGGACGGGCAGTCGGCCCAGCCCACCAGCGCCTGCGGATCGACCCGCAGCGGCGGCTCCATGAAGACCACCGGCCCGTTCGACGCCGCCACGAACTTGCCCGTGCCGATCAGCGTCACGAAGCCCGGCACGATCGACTGCTTCAGCGCCAGCGAGGGCTGGTAGGCCAGCAGATTGCCGGACCGGATCGTCAGGTTGCCCTCGTCCAGGTCGTACGAGTTGACGTCGAAGGCCCGGTCCGCGAGCAGCATCTTCCCGCTGCCCTCGGCCACCACCCAGTCGCTCGCGTGCAGCGGCGAGTGGAACGACGTGCGGACCAGCCGGTCGAGCCGGCCGTGACCGATGCCGTTGAACTCGATGCGCCCGTAGTAGGCGATCATCTTGCCCTTCTGCAGGAACCACGGAGAGCCCTTGAGCTCGACGCAGAAGGTGTAGGCGTTGACGTTGTCGTCCGACGGCAGGGACTGCGGATCGTGGATCACAGGGGTGCTCACAGCTTCTCCTCCGACGCCTGCACGTACACCGCGCCACTCCCGCTCAGCTCCAGCTGGAACGCCTCGCCCGAGCCGCGCCCCACCATGTCGCGCCAGCCGAGCGCGGTGGACAGCTTGTTGTTCACGTCGCCGTGGTGGGCCACGTACGCCTGCGGATCCACGTGCACCGGGCGGCCCGGGGTGATCGGCAGCTCGATGACACCGCCGTGCGCCATCACCGCCACCGCGCCGTGACCGCGCAGGGTGGTGGTGAACAGGCCCTGCCCGGTGACCTGGCCGCGCACCATGCCCATGACCCCGCCCTGCGAGCCCATGAACATCGTGCCCTGCTCCAGCGTGCCCTCGAAGGCGAGCAGCCGGTCGGCCTCCACGTAGAGGGTGTCGCCGGTCAGCCGGATCACGTGGACGTGGTGGCCGCCGTGCCCGAACATCACCGTGCCGCTGCCCTCCACCGTCATCAGCGGCGTCGCCTCGCCGGCCACCCGGCGGCCGATCATCGACATCAGACCGCCCTGACCGCCGGTCAGGTTCGGCGTGAAACTGACCTCGCCGCGGTACGCGAGCATCGCGCCGCGCTGGCTGAAGAGCCGCTGCCCCGGGACGACCGTGGCCTCGACCATCTTGGAATTCACCTCGCGGAACGGCATCAGACGTCGCCCCCGATCGTGTTCCGCTCGCTCGGCTGCACGTAGACCAGGCCGTCGCCCTCGAAGCGGATCTGGAACGCCTCGCCGCCGCCCTCGCCCAGGAAGGTGCGGAAGGTCACACCCGACTGGAAGTGCTGCTGGAGGTTGCCCTGGTGGGCGATGTACGCGCCGGGGTCCACGGACAGCGGGTACTGCGGGCTCACCCGCAGCACCACCGCCGGGCCGTCCGACATGATCGCGGCCTGCCCGGTGCCCTCCACGGTCGTGGTGAACAGGCCGTTGCCCGTCGCGCCGCCGCGCAGCCCGGTGAAGGTGGTGCCGGTGCGCAGGCCGGCGTCGGTGCAGAGCAGATTGCTCGCCTCGACGTACAGCTTGTCGCCGTGCAGCTGGACCAGGTTGATCTCCGAGGCCCGGTCGGCGAACCAGCAGGTGCCCTGGCCGCGGACCTCCATCACCTCCATCTGCTCCCCGGTGAGCCGGCGGGTCACCATGCCGCGCAGGCCCTCACCGCCGCCGCTCATCTTCTTGAACGCCATCTGGCCGTCATAGGCCACCATCGAGCCGTTCTTCGCCTTCACGGCGTCGCCGGTCATCGTCACGGCGAGCACTTTGCTGCCCTGGAGTCGAAACGTTGCCACGGAGGGACCGTACTGGCCCCCCGGACAAAGGAACAGCAAAGTCGCCATGCACAATGGAACGGCCCTTGTGCATCCGTTCACAAGATCGAACGAAGGTGACCCCTGTCGTGGACATCAAGACCGCATCCTCACTGCACCGGCTCCGGCTCGTCTCCGCGCCGGAGGCCGTCTCGTTCCTGCTGCTCCTGGTCTGCTCGGTGCTGAAGCGGACGACGAGCTTCGACGCGGTGCCGGTCATGGGCATGGTCCACGGCGTGCTGTTCATCCTCTACGTGCTCTTCTGGCTGGACGCCTGGAACCGCACCAAGTGGGCCTTCAGGACCGCGGCCCTCTACTTCGTCCTCTCCGTCCTGCCCTTCGGCGGCTTCGTCGCCGAGCGCCGGCTCAAGCGCGAGGCCGAGGACGCGGTCATCGCCTCCCGCGCCCGCCGCGAGGGGGTCGTGAACGCATGATCGTCGCCTTCTCGGTCACACCGCTCGGCGTCGGCGAGGACGTCGGCGAGTACGTCGCCGACGCCGTCCGCGTCGTGCGCGAGTCCGGCCTTCCGAACCGCACCGACGCCATGTTCACCTCGATCGAGGGCGAGTGGGACGAGGTCATGGACGTCGTCAAGCGCGCCGTCGCGGCCGTCGAGGCGCGGGCGCCCCGCGTCTCCCTCGTTCTCAAGGCCGACATCCGTCCGGGCGTCACGGACGGCCTCACCTCGAAGGTCGCGACGGTGGAGCGCCACCTGGCCGACTGACGGCCGCCGCTTCTCCCCGGCCCGGGCGGCCCGCCCGGCGGTCCGATTCGCGCCGCGGCCGCCCTGATCGATAGGGTCCTCGGTCAACGACCGCACCCTCGTTCGATCCGTGGGCCGGTCAGGGCTCTGCCGCGGTGCGTGGCAACTCCACGGCTGCCGTGCCGATCTCTGCCTGCCCGGGCCCCGGGACACGGGGGGCGGTCCTCACGGCGCGGGGCAGTCGGCCCCGGCCGACGGGCCAGGAGGAACGAGTGGCACAGATCATCGCCGAGGTCTCGCGGACGTTCAACGAGTTCCTGCTCTTGCCGAACCGGACTCGGACCGACTGCTCGGCCGCGACCGTCGACCTGCGCACGCCCCTGGTGAGGCACACCGTGGGCGAGGCGTCGGCGATCGAGCTGCAGTCCCCGTTCACGTCGGCGATCATGCAGGCCGTCAGCACGCCCGAGCTGGCGATCGCGCTCGCGCGCAGCGGCGGGCTCAGCTTCGTGCACCACAACCAGCCGATCGAGGACCAGGCGGCGGCGGTCCGCCAGGTGAAGAACTTCAAGGCCGGATTCGTCACCAGCGACACCAACGTCCGCCCCGACGACAGCCTGGGCGTCCTGGCCGAGGTCATGCGCCGCACCGGCCACGACACCGCCGCGGTCACCCACGACGGGACCGCCACCGGCCGCCTGCTCGGCCTGGTCACCTCCCGGGACTTCCACCCCCAGCGGCATGACCTGGACGGACCGGTCAGCGGCCGGATGACCGCCGTCGCCGACCTGGCCCACGCCGGGCCCGACATCACCCTGTCCGAGGCCAACGCGCGGCTGTGGGACGAGCGCCTCGACTGCCTCCCGGTGCTCGATGCCGAGGGCCGGCTGCAGCATCTGGTGTTCCGCTCCGACTACACGGACAACAAGCGCTTCCCGCATCAGCTCGTCGACTCCGCCAAGCGGCTGCGCGTGGGCGCGGGCATCAACACCCACGACTACCAGGAGCGCGTCCCGGTCCTGCTCGAAGCGGGCGTGGACGCGCTGTGCTTCGACTCGTCCGACGGCTACAGCGACTGGCAGGCCCAGGCCCTGACCTGGGTGAAGAAGCACTACCCGGAGATCCCGGTCGGCGGCGGCAATGTCGTCGACGGCGAGGCGTTCACCTTCCTCGCCGAGGCGGGCGCCGACTTCGTCAAGGTGGGCGTCGGCGGCGGCTCCATCTGCATCACCCGCGACCAGAAGGGCATCGGCCGCGGCCAGGCCAGCGCCGTCCTCGACGTCGCGGCGGCCCGCGACGCCTTCCGCGAGCGCACCGGCGCCTACGTTCCGATCTGCTCCGACGGCGGCCTCGTGCACGACTACCACGTGGCCCTGGCGCTGGCCATGGGAGCCGACTTCGTGATGATGGGCCGCTACTTCGCCCGCTTCGACCAGGCGGCCGGCGCGAAGCTGCCCACCCGCGACGGCTTCGTGAAGGAGTACTGGGGCGAGGGCTCGAACCGCGCCCGCAACTGGCAGCGCTACGGGCAGGGAGGCCAGGGACTCCTCTTCGAGGAGGGCGTGGACGGCTACGTCCCCTACGCCGGCGACCTCAACGAGGGCCTCGCCCTGACCGTCGCCAAGCTCAAGACCACGATGGTCTCCTGCGGCTCCACCACCCTCCCGGAGTTCCAGTCCACGGCCCGCCTCACCCTCGTCTCCGACCAGAGCTTCCAGGAGAGCCACGCGAACGTCACGGTGCGGGAGGCGTCGGCGACGGTGTCCTGAGGGGGCGTCGGGGCCCGGGCTCGGCGGAGATCTTGAGCGACTGCTCAAACCCCGCTAACGTCCTCCATGAGCGTCGCTTGAGCGGTCGCTCAAAACGGGGGAGGGGGCGGAGCCTTGGGGCTCTACGTCGAGGCGCGCGTGCGCGCCGGTCTGGAGACGCTCTGGGAGCGGACCCAGGATCCGGCGCAGCACGAGCGGTGGGATCTGCGGTTCACCGAGATCGCCTACCTGCCCGGCGAGCCCGGCGCCGAGGCCGAGGGCGAGCCGCGGCGGTTCCGGTACGCCGTGCGCGTGCTGCCCTTCCTGGTCGTCGCCGGCACCGGTGTCTCCGCGGGGGAGCGCCACCAGGCCGGGGGCGAGCGGGTCTCCTCGCTCCGGTTCGCCTCGCCGGACCCGCTGTCCCTCCTCGCCGAGGGAAGCGGGTACTGGCGGTACGTCCCGGGACCGGACCGGGCCGCCGGCATCCGGTTCCTGACCGGCTACGACTACCGGCCCCGCTGGGGACGCTTCGGCCGGCTCGCCGACCGGCTCGTCCTCCGGCCCCTCATGGGCTGGGCCACCGCCTGGTCCTTCGACCGGCTGCGCCTGTGGTGCGAGCACGGCCTCACGCCGGAGCGCGCCCGCACCCACTGGCAGCTCGAACTCGCCGCCCGCGCCCTGCTGACGGCCCTCGGCGCCGCCGTCCACCCCGCGGCCCTGGCCCTCGCCTGCGCCGCCGCCCTCCTCGTACCGCCGTCACCGCGCACCCCCGCCGCCCGCCGTTGTCTGCGCACCCCACCGGAGAAGCCGTGAGAGCCGAGAGCCCGAGTTCGATCTTCCGCACCGCCATGGGCGAGGACGCCTTCGCCCGCCTGCACCCGGAGCTCCGGCGGCGCTTCTCCGTCGGGCTCGCGAGCGGTGAACTCTGCGTGGGACGCGGCGTCATGGACCGGATCTGGCACGGCCGTGGGCTCACCCGGCACCTCGTCCGCCCGTTCCTGGCGCTCGGCTCCACCCGCAACATCCTGCTCCCGCACACCGGCCGCGACGTGCCCTTCACCATCGAGAACGTGCCGTACCCCGACTCGTACGGCCGCGAGACCGTCACCTTCGTACGGACCTTCCTCCTCCCCGGCGGGCCGCGCCGCTTCGACGCCACGATGGTGGCCGGCCCGGCGCCCGGCACCGTCCTCGACTACCTCGGCACCCACCAGCACCTCGCCAGCGAGCTGCGCCTGTCCGCCGAGCCCGACGGGTCGCTGCTCATCCGCTCCGGCGAACACCGCTTCCGCGAGGGCCCGGTGGACGTCCGCGTGCCCGCGCTCGTCGGCGCCGACGCCGAGGTGCGCGAGTCCTTCGACGAGCGCACCGGCCGCTTCCGGATCCGGGTCCGGGTGGTCAACCCGTACGTCGGGCCGCTGTTCGGATACGAGGGCTCCTTCACCGCCTCGTACGCCTCCGTGCGCGCCTGCGGCGTCCGCCCGGGGCTCCGCCCCGTACGCGAGGAGGCGCGCGCGTGAGCACCGAGGAGACCCGGCGCAAGCTGCTCGAAGGCGCCCTGGAAGTCCTCGTCAGGCAGGGCATCGCCAAGACGTCGGCGCGATCGGTGGCGACGGCCGCCGGGGTCAACCAGGCGCTGGTCTTCTATCACTTCGGCTCGATGGACGAACTCCTGGCCGCCGCCTGCCGGTACGGCGCCGAGCAGCGGGTCGCGCAGTACCGGGAGCGGCTCCGTGATGTCGGCAGCCTTTCCGAACTCCTGGCCTTCGCCCGGGAGATGCACGTCGAGGAGCGGGCCGCCGGACAGGTCGCCGTGCTCGGGCAGCTGCTCGCCGGGGCGCAGACCCAGCCCCGGCTCGGACCCGCCACGGCCGCCGGGCTCGATCTGTGGATCACGGAGATCGAGCAGGTGCTGCGGCGGGTGCTCGCCGGCGGCCCGCTCGACGGCGTCGTCGACCCGGCCGGCCTCGCCCGCGCGGTCGCCGCCTCCTTCGTGGGGCTCGAACTGTACGAGGGGGTCGACCCGGACGGCGCCGGCGCCGCACTGGACACGCTCGAACACCTGGGCGCACTGATGGCCGCGCTCGACGGGCTCGGTCCGGTCGCCCAGAAGGCCGTCCGCCTCGCACTGCGCCGAAAGGGTCGTCTTCCGTAAAACCGCTCACTCGGACGCTTCCGGTCGACACGCCGATTCATGTCCCGTTTCGTGGGGCTATCGACCTGTTCGACACCAGCTGGAGGCACCGTGCGGCCGGAAGGCTACGACTACGACACCTACAGCCGACTCGCCGGTCCCCTCACGGACCCCGACCCGGATCCGGCGGCCGGGGGCTACCGGGTGCGGTACAGAAGCCTGCTCTCGAAGGAACCGCACCGAATACGAGCCGTCCTCCTCATGGGCCTAGCGCCCCTGCTCTCCGCGCTGCTCCTGGTCTACCTCGTCTGGCCGAGCCACTGGACGGTCCGCGAGGGCGACGACGTCTGGCGCGTCCCGTACGACACCGTGATGCTGGTCTCGATCGGGCTCATCTGCTTCTTCATGCTGGTGAACGTCACGTCGATCGCCCACGCCACGCTCGTCGCCCGCGACCCCGTACCCGTGCGCGCCGAACCCGGCATCAGGGTCGCCTTCCTCACCACGTACGTGCCCGGCAAGGAACCGCTCTCCATGGTCCGGGCCACCCTCGAAGCCGCGGTCCGGCTGCGGCACGACGGGCCGCTCGACGTGTGGCTGCTCGACGAGGGCGACGACGCCGACGCCAAGGCCCTGTGCGAGGAGCTCGGCGTCCGGCACTTCACCCGGGCCGGCGTCCCCGAGTGGAACCGCAGGAAGGGCGTCCACAAGGCCCGCACCAAGCACGGCAACTACAACGCCTGGCTCGCCCTGCACGGCGACGCCTACGAGTTCTTCGCCTCCGTCGACACCGACCACGTGCCGCTGCCGAACTTCCTGGAACGGATGCTCGGCTTCTTCCGCGACCCCGACGTCGCCTTCGTCGTCGGCCCGCAGGTCTACGGCAACTACACCACCGCCGTCACCAAGGCCGCCGAATCGCAGCAGTTCCTCTTCCACGCGCTGATCCAGCGGGCCGGCAACCGCTACCGCGCCCCCATGTTCGTCGGCACCAACAACGTCGTGCGGATCGCCGCCCTGAAGCAGATCGGCGGCCTCGTCGACTCCATCACCGAGGACATGGCCACCGGCTTCGAACTGCACCGCAGGAAGAACCCGCGCACCGGCCGCCACTGGCGCTCCGTCTACACGCCCGACGTGCTCGCCGTGGGGGAGGGACCCGCCTCCTGGACGGACTTCTTCACCCAGCAGCTGCGCTGGTCCCGGGGCACGTACGAGACGCTGCTCAGGCAGTACTGGAAGGCACCCTTCCGCACCCCGCCCGGGCGGCTCCTCAACTACACGCTGATGCTCGTCTACTACCCGATGACGGCCGTCAACTGGCTCCTCGGCATCCTCTCCTGCGTCCTCTTCCTCTGGATCGGCGCCTCCGGCACCCAGGTCTCCTCCTCGGTCTGGCTGATGATCTACAGCGACGCCGTCGCCCTCCAGATCGGCCTCTACCTGTGGAACCGCCGCCACAACGTCTCGCCCCACGAACCCGAGGGCTCCGGCGGCCTCGCCGGCATGGCGATGTCCGCGCTGTCCGCGCCCATCTACCTCAAGTCGCTCGGCTCGGCGCTGCTGCGCACCCGCGGCCGCTTCGTCGTCACCCCCAAGGGCGGCGAGGCCAGCCCCGACCGCGTCCTCACCTTCCGCATCCACCTCTACTGGGCGGCCGTGCTCGTCGCCTCCCTCGCCGCCTCCGTCCACTACGGCCACACCCACGCGGCCATGCGCACCTGGGCCGTCCTCGCCCTGCTCATCGCGCTCGCCCCGCTCGCCGTCTGGACCTTCACGAGCCTGCGCGCCCGCCGCCGGGAGCGGGTCCGCACCGGGGTCCGCACCGCCGCCCGGGCCCGGGCCCGGGCCCGCGCCCGCGGCCGTACGGACGCCGCCGAGGGCGCCGGCCAGGTCACCGTCGTCGCCGCCCCGGCCGCCGCGAAGACCGGACCCGCCCCCACCACCGCGCCCACGACGACCGGAGGGAACTGAGCCATGGCCTACCGGCCGTCCAAGCAGTTCAAGAAGACCCTGTTCGGCAGCGGCGCCGTCCTCGTCCTCGCGGCCCTCAACGCCCCGGCGGCCGTCTCCTTCGCGACCGAGAAGTACCACGCGTACAAGATCGCCCAGCCCGGCTACCAGAAGAAGTACGGCTCCTGGGCCGTCGTCGACGTGCCGCCGCAGTACAAGATCAACGCCATCCACGCCGCCCTGCTGCACACCGGCAAGGTGCTGCTTGTCGCCGGCTCCGGCAACAACCAGAAGAAGTTCGACGCCGGCACCTTCGACACCATCCTCTGGGACCCGGCGAAGAACACCTTCAAGAAGATCCCCACCCCCGAGGACTTCTTCTGCTCCGGCCACACCCAGCTCGCGAACGGCCACCTCCTCATCGCCGGCGGCACCGCCCGCTACGAGGTCCTCGACGGAAAGGTCAAGAAGGCCGGCGGCGGCATGCGGGTCAAGAACGAGAGCCCCGACAAGGCCGTCACCCTCAGGAAGGGCACCGTCTTCCGCTCCCCGTCCGGCGTCGAGTACGTGTCGAAGTTCGACGTCACCGTCCCCAAGGCCAAGCGCGAGTTCGAGATCTCGTACTTCAAGAGCGGCCAGATGAAACCGTGGAAGACCAAGGTCACCGCCGCCGAGGCACGGGTCTTCGTCGAGGCCGTCGAGGCCGGCCCGCAGGCGCTCACCACCGAGGCCGCGCAGTACGAGGTCGTCGGCCTCAAGGGCGACGACGCCGACAACGTCTACGGCCTCGCCCAGAAGCTCACCACCGAGAAGCAGGACTTCCAGGGCATCAAGGCCGCCTACGAGTTCGACCCGAAGGCCGAGCGCTACATCCCGGTCTCGCCCATGAAGGACGCCCGCTGGTACCCCACCCTCGTCACCCTCGACGACGGCAAGGTGCTCGCCGTCTCCGGCCTCAACGACGTCGGCGACGTCGTCCCCGGCGACAACGAGATCTACGACCCCGCCACCAGGAAGTGGTCCAAGGGCCCGTTCCACTACTTCCCGACCTACCCCGCGCTCTTCCTCACCAAGGGCGGCAAGCTCCTCTACACCGGCTCCAACGCCGGCTACGGCCCCGCCGACAAGGGCCGCGAACCCGGCCTGTGGGACCTGAGGAAGAACTCCTTCACCAAGCTCCCCGGCCTCACCGACCCCGACCAGCTGGAGACCTCCGCCTCCCTGCTGCTGCCGCCCGCGCAGCACCAGAAGGTGATGGTCCTCGGCGGCGGCGGGGTCGGCGAGTCGCCCGCCTCCACCGCCCGCACCTCGATCATCGACCTGTCCAAGGACAGCCCGGTCTTCCAGGACGGCCCGCGGCTGCCCCGGGGCACCCGCTACCTCAGCAGCGTGCTCATGCCCGACGACACCGTCTTCACCAGCGGCGGCTCGGGCGACTACCGGGGACGCAGCGGCAGCGACATCCTCAAGGCGCAGTTCTACGACCCGAAGAGCAACGCCTTCAGCGAGGCCGCCGAGCCGACCGTCGGCCGCAACTACCACTCCGAGGCGCTGCTCCTGCCCGACGGCCGGGTCGCCACCTTCGGCTCCGACCCGCTCTTCGACGACGCCGACAACACCAAGCTCGGCACCTTCGAGCAGCGCATCGAGGTCTTCACCCCGCCCTCCCTGCACCGGGCCGGCGCCGACCGGCCGGTGCTCGGCGAAGGCCCGCGGGAACTCGACCAGAACGGCCGCGCCACCTTCAAGACCAGGGACGCCGGCCGGATCGCCAAGGCCCGGCTGATGCGCCCGAGCGCCGTCACCCACACCACCGACGTCGAACAGCGCTCGGTGGAACTGGGCCTGACGAAGGACCCGGACGGCGTGACGGTCACCGTGCAGGTGCCGAAGGACCGGACCCTCGTGCCGCCCGGCTGGTACATGCTGTTCGTGACGGACCGGGACGGGATCCCGTCCGAGGCGAAGTGGATCCAGGTGTCCTGACCGGCCTCGGTCCGCTCATCCCTTGGCCCGGCGCGCCAGACCGAGGGCGTACTCCGGCCACCATGTCCCCGCGGCCGGGCCGCCCCGGCAGGTGCCGTCCGAGTCGCCGGGCCGCTTGATCCACAGATACGCGTCGACCAGCTCGTCCCCGGTCCGGTCCGTCGGCGGAGTGCCGAGGGCCCGGCCGGGCGGGTTGCACCACCCCTCGGCCCGGTCGCCAGGCAGCGGCCCGTCGCCGTTGCGGCTGGTGTCGATGGTGAAGTGGGCGCCGCCGAGCAGCCGCGACAGACCCGCGCCGAAGCCCCGTACGACGTCGTTGGTCTGGAAGTTCGACACGTTCAGCGCGAAACCGTCGGCCCGCCCGACGCCCGCCCGGCGCAGCGGCTCCACCAGCTTGTCCGGGGTGTGCAGCCAGGCCGGGTTTCCGGCGTCGAGATAGACCCGGGTGCGCGGCTGCCGCTTGAACCGGTCCACCGCCTCCGCGAGCAGCTGCAGCCGCTCCTCGTGGTACTCGTCCGGGGTGCAGCCGTCCACGATGTGCGGCACCGCGTCCGGTTCCAGGATGACCACCGCCGGCGCGTCCCCGATCGCCCGGGCGAACGCGTCCACCCAGCCCCGGTACGCCTGCCCGTCGTGCGCCCCGCCCGCCGAGTACTTCCCGCAGTCGCGGTGCGGGATGTTGTACGCGACGAAGACCACCGTGCGCAGATCGCGCGCCGCGCCCCGGACCGCCTTGGTGACGTCCGGTACGGGGTCGGCGCCGTCCGGCCATTCGGCGACCGGCCGCTCCGAGATCCGCCGCAGCACCTTCGCGTCCTCCATACGGCCCTGCGCCTCGTACGCCTTCACCTGCCGGGCCGCGTCGCTGTCCGGGTCCACCCAGAACGGCGAGCCGGCGGTCGGGGGCGCCGCCTCGCCGCGCGCGGAGGGCGGGCCGACCGGAGCGGCGGGCCCGTCGGCGCCCGTACCGCAGCCGGCGAGCAGCAGGGCGCCGGCCAGGGCGAGGGAGCAGACACGGGCGGGGACGACGACGTGACGGCGGCGGGACATCCGGCCCCCAGGTTCGGGCTACGGGACGATGGCTCGTGACAGGTCGGGCCATCGTGACATAACGGTCAGTCGGCGTCCGGCTGCGACACCGCGAGCGCGATCCCCAGCGGCGTCCGCTCGTACAGCACCTGGTGCCCGTAGCGGCGCGAGGTGAGCAGGCCGGCCCCGCGCAGCACCGACAGATGCGCCGACACGGACGAGGGCGCGAGCCCCAGCCGGTGCGCGAGCGCCGAGGTCCCGGCCGGCTCGTCCAGCGCGCACAGCACGTCCGCCCTGGCCCGACCCAGCAGCCGCGCCAGCGCGTCCGGGGTGCGCTCCCGGGCCTCGGTCCACAGCCCGCCGATGCCCCGCGCCGGGTACGCGACCGTCGGCTGCCACGGCGGATCGAAACCGCTCACCACGTCCGGCCAGATGAAGACGGACGGCAGCAGGACCAGCCCCTGGCCCTCCAGGGCGCGCACGTGCTCGCCGCGGTAGTGGTCCACGACGAGCGTGGCCGTCTCCTCCGACCACGCGAAGGCCGGGTGCAGCTCCGTGAGCAGCCGCTCCAGACCGACCTCGGCGAGCCGCCGCGAGTGGTACGCCACGTCCGCCTCCAGGAGCGCCCGCAGCCGCGGCCACTCGGGCGCCACCAGCGCCTCCCAGGCCCGTTCCACCAGATCCGCCAGCCAGCGCACGGAACCGGCCGGATCCGCGAGCATCCGCCGCCCGGCAGGGGTCCGCGCCGCGCCCGGAGTCTCGGCCAGCGCCCGGGCGAGGTCATCCGGCACCAGGGCCGGATCGGTGTCGCGTACGGCCGCGATCTCCTCCTCGAACGTCGCCGCGGGTCCGATCGGCGGCGGGTAGAGGAAGTCCGGGTTGTGTCCGCGCAGCGGCATCAGCAGATGCAGCGGCGCGAGATCCAGGCCGCGCGCCGCCTCCGTGATCCGCCGCAGCCACGGCAGGTGGTACCCCTGCTGCCGGGGCCGGGCGAGCACCCGCACCGCGCACTGCGTCTCCCACAGCGGAGAGATCGCGAACCGGGTTCGCAGCGGATCGGCCTCGCCGAAGTGCAGGTGGTACGGCACGGCCCCCCCGGGAAGCGCGGCAAGCGCGGCAGAGATTCGGCTGGAGCCGAAAGTCTAGGGCGGCGGCCGGACAGGCCGCACGCTGCCGTCATGCCCACGAACGACACCCGGGCGCGCACCGGCGCGCCCGCGGCCGACGCTGCCCGGAAACCCGGCTACCGCGCCGTCTTCGCCGTACGCGAGTTCCGCTTCGTCTTCGCCGCCCACCTCTGCTCGCTCCTCGGCGTCGTCGTCAGCGAGCTCGCGCTCACCGTGCTCGTGTACGACCTCACCCGCTCCCCGCTGATGTCCGCCCTCACCTTCGCGCTCGGCTTCCTGCCCCGCCTCCTCGGCGGGACCCTGTTCGCGGGGACCGCCGACCGGCATCCGCCGCGCCGGGTGCTCGTCGTCTGCGACCTGGTGTGCGCCGGGTGCGTGGCGCTGATGGTCGCGCCCGCGGTCCCGGTCGCCGGGCTCCTGGTGCTGCGGGCCGTGGTCGCCGTCGTGTCACCCGTCTTCACCGGGACCCGGATGGCGACGCTCGCCGACATCCTCGGCGAGGGCGATCTGTTCGTGCTCGGACGGTCGCTGCTGCGGATCGTCGCGCAGAGCGCGATGCTCGCCGGCTTCGGGGTCGGCGGGGTGCTGCTCACCGTCGTACCGCCGCGCGGCGCCCTCGTCATCACCGCCCTGACCTTCCTCGCCTCCGCGCTGCTGCTGCGCCTCGGCACCGCCCGCCGCCCGGCCCGCGCCGCCGACGGGCGGCGCGAAGGACTCCGCTCCACCTTCGGCCTGCTGCGCGACCGGCGCCTGCGGGCCCTGATGCTGATGTTCTGGCTGCCGCCGCTGTTCGCCGTCGTGCCGGAGGCCCTCGCCGCGCCCTACGCCGACGAGACCGGGATCTCGACGGCCGCCCTCGGGCTGCTGATGTGCGCGCTGCCGGTCGGCACGATCGCGGGCGAGCTGGCCGCCGGCGCGTTCCTGAGCGCCGGGGCGCGGGCCCGGATCGTGCTGCCGCTCGCGGCGACCGGGCTGCTGCCGTTCCTGCTGTACGCGGTGGGGCCCGGCCCAGGTCTCGCGGCCGCCGCGCTGTTCCTGGCCGGCGCGACCGGCGCGTACACCCTCGGGCTCGACGCCTGGTTCGTCGCCGCCGTGCCGGACGGGCGGCGCGGGCGGGCGATGACGCTGATGACCGCGGGCATGATGACCACGCAGGGCGTCGGCATGGCGGGCGCGGGCGTCGCCGCCGAGTTCGCCTCGGTGCGCGCCGTCGTCGCCGGGACCGGCGTCCTCGGCACCGCGGTGCTCGTCTGGCTGGTGGCGGAGGTCCGCGCGACGGCCCGGGCGGCGGCGGAGGCGACCGAAAGGCGAGACGCGGCTGACCGTCAGATGACCCATGGGTAAGGTCGACGCGTGCCGAAGCCGCTCAGTCTCCCCTTCGACCCCATCGCCCGCGCCGACGAACTGTGGCAGAAGCGCTGGGGCCCGGTCCCGTCGATGGCCGCGATCACCTCGATCATGCGCGCCCACCAGATCCTGCTGGCCGAGGTCGACGCCGTGGTCAAGCCGTACGGGCTGACCTTCGCCCGGTACGAGGCGCTGGTGCTGCTGACCTTCTCCAAGGCCGGCGAGCTGCCGATGTCCAAGATCGGTGAGCGGCTGATGGTCCACCCCACGTCCGTGACGAACACGGTGGACCGACTGGTGAAGTCCGGCCTCGTCGCCAAGCGGCCCAACCCCAACGACGGCCGCGGCACCCTCGCCTCCATCACCGGGAAGGGCCGCGAGGTGGTCGAGGCGGCGACCCGCGACCTGATGGGGATGGAGTTCGGCCTCGGGGCCTACGACGCGGAGGAGTGCGCGGAGATCTTCGCGATGCTGCGTCCGCTGCGGGTGGCGGCGGGCGACTTCGACGAGTCCTGACCGGTCCTGACCGGGCCCTGTCACGCGTCCCGGGCGAGCCCGACCCGCGCGAAGATCGCCCGGATCGGGCGGTTAGTCTCGATGCCATGAAATCCAGCGTGCTGACCCGCTACCGCGTCATGGCGTACGTGACCGCGGTCATGCTCCTCGTTCTGTGTGCCTGCATGGTCGCCAAGTACGGCTTCGGCGTCGGCAAGGACCTGACCCTCGTGGTCTCCCAGATCCACGGCGTCCTCTACATCATCTACCTCGTCTTCGCCTTCGATCTGGGCTCCAAGGCCAAGTGGCCGTTCGGCAAGCTCATCTGGGTGCTGGTGTCGGGCACGATTCCGACGGCCGCGTTCTTCGTCGAGCGCAAGGTCGTCGCCGAGACGCTTCCGCTGGTCAGCGGCGCGCAGCCGGCCCCGGCCAACGCCTGACGCTGAAGCCCCGCACATATGTGCGGGGCTTTGCCATCGACATTTACTAGGACGTCCTAGTAAATTTGAAGCATGGACGCTGACGCGATCGAGGAAGGCCGCCGTCGCTGGCAGGCCCGTTACGACAAGGCCCGCAAGCGCGACGCCGACTTCACCACGCTCTCCGGCGACTCCGTGGAGCCGGTCTACGGCCCGCGCCCCGGGGACACCTACGAGGGGTTCGAGCGCATCGGCTGGCCGGGCGAGTACCCCTTCACCCGCGGTCTGCACCCGACCGGCTACCGGGGCCGCACCTGGACCATCCGCCAGTTCGCCGGCTTCGGCAACGCCGAGCAGACCAACGAGCGCTACAAGATGATCCTGGCCGCCGGCGGCGGCGGGCTCTCGGTCGCCTTCGACATGCCGACCCTGATGGGCCGCGACTCCGACGACCCGCGCTCGCTCGGCGAGGTCGGCCACTGCGGTGTCGCCATCGACTCCGCCGCCGACATGGAGGTCCTCTTCAAGGACATCCCGCTCGGCGACGTCACCACCTCGATGACGATCTCCGGCCCGGCCGTCCCGGTCTTCTGCATGTACCTGGTCGCCGCCGAGCGGCAGGGCGTCGACCCGGCCGTCCTCAACGGCACGCTGCAGACGGACATCTTCAAGGAGTACATCGCCCAGAAGGAGTGGCTCTTCCCGCCGGAGCCGCACCTGCGCCTGATCGGCGACCTGATGGAGCACTGCGCGGCCGGCATCCCCGCGTACAAGCCGCTCTCGGTCTCCGGCTACCACATCCGCGAGGCCGGTGCGACGGCCGCGCAGGAGCTCGCGTACACCCTCGCCGACGGCTTCGGCTACGTGGAGCTCGGCCTCTCCCGCGGCCTTGACGTCGACGTCTTCGCGCCCGGCCTCTCCTTCTTCTTCGACGCGCACCTCGACTTCTTCGAGGAGATCGCCAAGTTCCGCGCCGCCCGCCGGATCTGGGCCCGCTGGATGAAGGAGGTCTACGGCGCCAAGACCGACAAGGCGCAGTGGCTCCGCTTCCACACCCAGACCGCCGGTGTCTCGCTCACCGCCCAGCAGCCGTACAACAACGTCGTGCGGACCGCCGTCGAGGCCCTCGCGGCCGTCCTCGGCGGCACCAACTCCCTCCACACCAACGCCCTCGACGAGACCCTCGCGCTCCCCAGCGAGCAGGCCGCCGAGATCGCGCTGCGCACCCAGCAGGTGCTGATGGAGGAGACCGGCGTGGCCAACGTGGCCGACCCGCTGGGCGGCGCCTGGTACGTCGAGCAGCTCACCGACCGGATCGAGGCCGACGCCGAGAAGATCTTCGAGCAGATCAAGGAGCGCGGTCTGCGCGCCCACCCGGACGGCAAGCACCCGATCGGCCCGATCACCTCCGGCATCCTGCGCGGCATCGAGGACGGCTGGTTCACCGGCGAGATCGCCGAGTCCGCCTTCCAGTACCAGCAGGCCCTGGAGAAGGGCGAGAAGCGCGTCGTCGGTGTCAACGTGCACCACGGCTCGGTCACCGGCGACCTGGAGATCCTGCGGGTCAGCCACGAGGTCGAGTGGGAGCAGGTCCGGGTCCTCGGCGACCGCAAGGGCAAGCGCGACGAGGCCAAGGTGCGCGCCTCCCTGGACGCCATGCTGGCGGCGGCCCGGGACGGCTCCAACATGATCCCGCCGATGCTCGACGCCGTACGGGCGGAGGCCACGCTCGGCGAGATCTGCGACGTGCTGCGCGACGAGTGGGGCGTCTACACGGAGCCGGCCGGCTTCTGACGCCTTGTGACGCATGAGGGGCGGTACGGGAACTCCCGTACCGCCCCTCCGTCGTGCACCGGCCGCCCGGGTGCCGTCCTACGTCGCGGCCGCCGCGCCCAGGCCGCCGAGGAGCAGCGCGGAGAGGCGGGCCGCCCAGGGTCCGTCGACCGGCTCGGCGCTCACCAGGGCGCGGTGCACCACCGCGCCGGCGACCACGTCGAAGATGAGGTCGTCGAGGGCGGCCACGGTCGCCGGCTCGCGCTCCCCGGGAAGTTCGCCGCGTTCCTGGGCGCGCTGGCGGCCCTGGAGGACGAGGCGCTTCTGGCGGTCGACGATGGACGCGCGGATGCGCTCGCGCAGTGGCTCGTCGCGGGTGGACTCGGCGACCACGGCCATCAGGGCGGTCTTGGTCTCGGGGCGTTCGAGGAGTGCGGCGAACTGCAGCACGACGTGTTCGATGTCCGCCTGGAGGGAACCCAGATCGGGGAGTTCGAGTTCGTCGAAGAGGACGGCGACGGCGTCGACGACGAGTTCGTTCTTGTTGCCCCAGCGCCGGTAGAGCGTGGTCTTGGCGACCCCGGCGCGGGTGGCGACGTCGCCCATGGTCAGCTTGGACCAGCCGAGGTCCACCAGGGCCGCCCGGGTCGCCTCCAGGATGGCCGTGCCGGCCTCGGCTGAACGCGGGCGTCCGGTACGGCTGTGGGGGCTGGTGCGGCGGCACATGGGGGACATGGACGACGACCATACCCGTCAGTAGGTATTGCGCCAGGGGGCGGTGATGTGAGGCAGTTCACCCGTCTTCCCGCTGCGGCGCTCCATGCTCGCCCCTTACGCTACGACCCGTAGCGAAAGACTCCGCGGCACTCGCCCGGTCACCTCGCGACAACCACCGCGCCGGGTGGGGACCCGGCGCACACGAACACGAGAACCGTGCCGTCCGGCCCCGGACGGCACGGTTCGGCCATGGCTTACCGGTTACGCGCGCGGAAGGGGGAGGATGGACCCATGCAGCCCCGAAACATGTCCATGAGCGGCGTCGTCGACCTCGCCGCGGTGAAGGCGGCCGGTGAGGCCAAGGCGAAGGCGGAGCAGGCGCGCGCCGAGGCGGCGCGGCACGGCGGTTCGCCGGCCGTCACCCCCTCCGCCCTGGTGATCGACGTCGATGAGGCGGGCTTCGAGCGCGACGTGCTCGAGCGCTCCGCAGAGGTCCCGGTCGTCATCGACTTCTGGGCCGAGTGGTGTGAGCCCTGCAAGCAGCTCGGCCCGCTCCTCGAGCGCCTCGCCGTCGAGTACAACGGCCGCTTCCTGCTCGCCAAGGTCGACGTCGACGCCAACCAGATGCTGATGCAGCAGTTCGGCATCCAGGGAATTCCGGCCGTTTTCGCGGTCGTCGCCGGCCAGGCCCTGCCGCTCTTCCAGGGCGCGGCGCCCGAGGCGCAGATCCGGCAGACCCTCGACCAGCTCATCCAGGTCGGCGAGGAGCGCTTCGGTCTCACCGGGCTCCGGGTCGACGCGGACGCGACGGCGGACGGCGGCCCGGCCGCGCGTCCGGCCGGCCCGTACGACGCGCTGCTCGAAGCGGCCATGTCCGCGCTCGACGCGGGTGACATGGCGGGCGCGGTCCAGGCGTACAAGAACGTGCTCGCGGACGACCCGGAGCACCCGGAGGCCAAGCTCGGCCTCGCCCAGGCCGAACTGCTCGCGCGGGTGCAGGACATGAACCCGGCCGAGGTGCGCAAGAACGCGGCCGACAACCCGGCCGACGTGGCCGCGCAGATCGCCGCCGCGGACCTGGATCTGGTGGGCGGTCATGTGACGGACGCCTTCGGGCGGCTCGTCGACACCGTGCGCCGCACGTTCGGCGAGGACCGGGAC
Source organism: Streptomyces sp. NPDC003943 (assembly GCF_053605265.1). Taxonomy (NCBI): domain Bacteria; kingdom Bacillati; phylum Actinomycetota; class Actinomycetes; order Kitasatosporales; family Streptomycetaceae; genus Streptomyces; species Streptomyces sp. NPDC003943. The sequence continues at coordinate 25,478 of NZ_JBSGIW010000039.1, forward strand.
GCGGTGCGGGTCCGGCTCCTGGAGCTCTTCGAGGTGATCGGCCCCGAGGACCCGCGGGTGATCTCGGCCCGGCAGGCCCTGGCGAGCGCCCTGTTCTAGGCGTTCCGGGTCGTCAGTCCGCCCCCGGAAGGGGACGATTTGGCGACACAGTGACATTCGGCGGCCGCGCTTTACCAAAACTTGGTAATCGTGGCCGCTGTTACTTGCAGTAAATCGATCTCGCGATTCTGTCCGAGTTCCTCCGGTCTCATCGCCCTTTGTCGTGTGACCCGGTGGCACCCTGTGTGCCCGGACGGCGGCAGCCCGTCGTCTCGTGGTTATCAGGCCGTTACTAGCGAGTAACGAACCCCCTTGTGCGGGCGCCCGTAATGGACCACGATCGGCCACGCTCGGTCCGACACCGCACCAGCCCGGCACACCCGCCGAACGGCGCGGCGGAGGGTCCCCACCGAGCGGGCCGACGGCCCCGCCGTCGGCCGTGGACAGGGGGGTTCCTGCTCTGACCGGCAGGGCCTGTCCAATCCGGCCGCGCATACGGCGTGGCCAGTGGTTGTCGCTCGGGGGTGATCGCCGGTGATTCGGACGCGCGTCGTGCCGCCTGAGCCCTCGGCGCTCTCCTTCCCGAGGACGTAGCACTTCTCCCATCCCAGGACGGGCCCCTGGGCCCATCCGGAGATGTACGTCCGAGAAGGAGGAATTCTCATGAAGTCCCAGGTTCGTGGCGGGACCAGATGGAAGCGGTTCGCCGTCGTCATGGTGCCGAGCGTGGCCGCGACGGCCGCCATCGGTGTCGGCCTGGCCCAGGGCGCGCTCGCCGCGTCCTTCAGCATCTCCGGCCAGGAGTTCAAGGTGAAGGCCGACAGCCTCGTCGGCACTGACTTCGTGCAGTACGGCAGCGTCGACGGTGGCAAGGACCTGGAGGGCAAGGACTTCGCCGCCCCGGTCGCCGTGTCCGGCTTCTCCGAGGCCTGGATCACCAACATGTGCCAGTCCGTCGTGACGCCGAACGTCCCGTTCGTCGGCGACGTGACGCTGGTCCTGAAGGCCGGTACCGAGGGCGCCAACGACGACGCGAAGAAGGTCTACGCGAAGAACATCTACCTGGATGTCTCCTCGCTGAAGACCAACGCCGAGTTCGAGAACATCGACATCGGCGTCGCGGCGGGCGCGCTGCCCAAGGCTCCGGGCAAGCCGGGCATCCAGCCGGGCACCAAGGCCAACCCGTACGGCTTCGGCCAGCGCGCGGAGAAGGCCAAGCTGACGGACGTCCACCAGACCGCGTGGGCGACCACCGCCGGCACCTTCAAGCTGCCCGACCTCGACCTGTCGCTGCACCGCGGCAAGGCCGAGTGCTTCTGACGCGAAGGTCCCTGACGGACTGACGCCTGGGGTGTGGGGCCGCCCAGTGCGGCCCCTCACCCGCTCCCCGGGCCAGCGCCCGCGCATCGAGCACCTTTTTCTCAGTACCACCGCTTTCAGGGAGCTGTTTCCATGAGCGCCGAGACCACTGCTTCCCGCGGAGTTCGCAAGGAGAACCGGTTCCGTGTCTGGCGGCAGACGCGGCCCTTCTGGGCGGGCCTGTTCACCATGATCGGCGGCGTGCCGATCGCCTACCTGCCGTACGGCGACATGCGGCTCGGCAACGTCACGCTGGCCATGTCGACGACGGCGGGCGCCGGCGCGCTGATCATCGGCGTCCTGCTCATCACGCTCGGACTCACGATGTGGTTCCAGCCCGCGGTCAGAGTCTTCGCGGGCGTCGCGGCGATCGTGCTCGGGCTCATCTCCATCCCCGTGTCGAACTTCGGCGGCCTGGTCGTCGGCTTCCTCTTCGCCCTCGTCGGCGGCGGCATGTCCGCGTCCTGGGCGCCGGCCGACCCCGAGGCGGAGCAGCCGGCCGAAGAGCCGGCGGAGGAACAGCCCGTGGTGGCGGCCCTGGCCGAGACCGCCCCGGGCGAGCACCACTTGCACGACGGCACGACCGGAATGACGCAGCCGCTGATCCCCCAGCAGGGTGCCGAGGCGCCGGTTGCCGAGACCACGACCGACGCCAACGGCGGGAGGAACAGTGCGGGGTGACGAAACACAGTCGGCCGGGACGACGAGAGGGCCGCGCCACGCGGCGCCCCGCAAGTCCTTCCTGAACAAGATCCACGTGCCCGCCGGCAAGGCGATGGCCCTCGCGGCCATGCCCACCGCGGTGCTCGTGGGCATGGGCCTGGCACCCCGGCTCGCCCTCGCCGACACCAACGGCACGGACATTCCCTTCGCTCCCGGTCCCTGCGTGACCCGCTCGGACGAGCCGACCCCCGACGCGACCGCCACCGCCAAGCCCGACGGGACGCAGTCCCCGAAGCCGACGGCGAGCGCCACCGCGACCGGGACGCCGTCGCCGGACACCTCCGCGAGCACCGGGCCGAGCACCGCACCCACGCCGACCGCGACCGCCGGCACCGGCGTGACGGCGCAAAAGCAGGCCGAGGCGCCCGCGCCTACGCCGACCGCCACCAAGTCGGTCAACCCGCTCGACCCTCTGGGTGTCGGCGACGCGCTCGGGGACCTGCTCGGCCTGCCGGGCAAGACCCAGGAGCCCACCACCACGCCGAAGCCGACCGCGACCGCGACGACGACCACGGCCCCGAAGCCGACGGCCTCGACGGCCCCGAGGCCGGAGCCGACTGCCGACAAGCCGACTGCCGGTACGTCCACCGACACGACCATCGACAAGACCAGGGACGCCATCAAGGCCGCCGCCGACAAGGCCGGTGCCACCACCACCGAGCTGGCCGACTCCGCCAAGGGCCTCGACGTCAAGAAGGACACGGACATCCCGGACGGCGCCAAGCCGCGCTTCCCGTGCCCGACGGCCGACCCGCAGGCGCTCGCCGCGGCCGACCTGGACGAGGGCGTGCCGCTGCTCCCGGACGACCCGTGGATCCTCCAGACCAGCAAGCTGGAGCTGCGCGGTCTCAAGTACCACGGCATCGTCGAGGTGAAGACGGGCAGCGGCAAGGTCAAGAAGGTCCTCAAGTTCACCGCGAACGAGGTGGACATCTGGAACCTGCACCAGCTGACCGTCCACTCCGACGGTCTGACCGGCCACGTCCGCTCCAACCCCGGGTCGGAGTCGACGATGCGCAACGGCACGGTGACCATGTACACGGAGGAGCTGAAGGGCAACCTCTTCGGCCTCATCCCGGTCACCTTCAGCCCCGAGACGCCGCCGCCGCTCGACGTGCCGTGGGCCGTCTTCACCAGCTGCACCGTGAAGCAGGCCGGCCAGTTCGGCGGCACGCTCACGGTGCCGGGCCTGCGGAACACGATCGAGCCCAGCTGAGTCCCCGTACCGCGGAGCACCGCACGGGAACCCGCGAGACCCTTCCGGGAGCCGCACACGACGGAGCCCCCGCCCCTCCGAGGAGGGACGGGGGCTCCGTCGTGTGCCGCGGGCGTCAGGCGCTCTCGGCGCCGCCCAGGTGGTGCACCCGGACCATGTTCGTGGTGCCGGGGACGCCGGGGGGCGAGCCGGCGGTGATGACCATGGTGTCGCCCGGGTTGTAGCGCTGGAGCTTGAGCAGCTCGGCGTCGACCAGGTCGACCATGGCGTCGGTGTTGTCCACGAACGGCACCAGGTGGGGCTCGACGCCCCAGCTCAGGGTGAGCTGGTTGCGGGTGCCCTCGTCGGTCGTGAAGGCCAGGATCGGCTGCTGCGTGCGGTAGCGCGACAGGCGGCGGGCGGTGTCGCCGGACTGGGTGAAGGCGACCAGCGCCTTGCCGTTCAGGAAGTCCGCGATCTCGCAGGCCGCACGGGCGACCGAACCGCCCTGCGTGCGCGGCTTCTTGCCCGGGACCAGCGGCTGCAGGCCCTTGGAGAGCAGCTCCTCCTCGGCCGCGGCGACGATCTTCGACATCGTCTTCACGGTCTCGATCGGGTAGGCGCCGACCGAGGACTCGGCGGAGAGCATGACCGCGTCCGCGCCGTCCAGGATCGCGTTGGCGACGTCGCTCGCCTCGGCGCGGGTCGGCCGGGAGTTGGTGATCATCGACTCCATCATCTGGGTGGCGACGATGACCGGCTTGGCGTTGCGGCGGCACATCTCGACGAGGCGCTTCTGCACCATCGGGACGCGCTCCAGCGGGTACTCCACGGCGAGGTCGCCACGGGCCACCATGACGGCGTCGAAGGCGGCGACGACGTCCGCCATGTTCTCGACGGCCTGCGGCTTCTCCACCTTGGCGATGACGGGGACCCGGCGGCCCTCCTCGTCCATCACCTTGTGGACGTCCTTGACGTCCTCGGCGTTGCGGACGAAGGAGAGGGCGACCATGTCGCAGCCCATGCGGAGGGCGAAGCGGAGGTCCTCGACGTCCTTCTCGGACAGGGCCGGGACGTTGACGGCCGCGCCGGGCAGGTTGATGCCCTTGTGGTCGGAGATGACCCCGCCCTCGATGACGACGGTCTTCACCCGCGGGCCGTCGACCTCGACGACGCGCAGCTCGACGTTGCCGTCGTTGATGAGGACCTGGTCGCCCTTGGAGACGTCGCCGGGCAGGCCCTTGTACGTGGTGCCGCAGATGGACTTGTCGCCGGGGACGTCCTCGGTGGTGATGGTGAACTCGTCACCGCGCACCAGCTCGACGGGGCCCTCCGCGAAGGTCTCCAGACGGATCTTGGGGCCCTGCAGGTCGGCGAGGACGCCGACGGCACGGCCGGTGTCCGCCACCGCCCGGCGGAGACGGTCGTACCGCTCCTGGTGTTCTGCCTGGGTCCCGTGGCTCATGTTGAATCGGGCCACGTTCATGCCGGCCTCGATGAGAGCCTTCAGCTGCTCATAGGAGTCGACGGCGGGGCCCAGCGTGCAGACGATTTTGGAACGGCGCATGAGGCGGATCCTATCGGTTTGTTTCGCGGCGGAATATTCCGTCTGGTGGAAAGTACAAATGGGCGGGGGGCCGCTCAGGCGTTCACTCCTTCGGGGGTCGATTCGCGCACAAGTGCGTAGCTCTGTCGGGCGATCTCCAGCTCCTCGTCGGTCGGCACGACGGCCACCGCCACCCGCGCGTACTCCGGCGAGACGATCCGGGCCTCGTCGGACCGCACGGCGTTGAGGTCCGCGTCCACCGCCAGGCCCAGCTCCTCCAGGCCGGCGATCGCGGCCTCCCGCACCGGGGCCGCGTTCTCGCCGACCCCGGCCGTGAACACCACCGCGTCGACCCGGCCGAGCACCGCGTAATAGGCGCCGATGTACTTCTTCAGCCGGTGGACGTAGATGTCGAAGGCGAGCGCCGCGCGCTGGTCGCCCTCGTCGATCCGGCGCCGGATCTCCCGCATGTCGTTGTCGCCGCACAGCCCGACGAGCCCGGACCTCTTGTTCAGCAGCTCGTCGATCTCCTGCGCCGACATGCCGGCGTTCCGCATCAGGTGGAAGGTGACCGCGGCGTCGATGTCGCCGGAACGGGTGCCCATGACCAGGCCCTCCAGCGGGGTCAGCCCCATCGAGGTGTCCACGCACCGGCCGCCCGCCACCGCCGACGCGGAGGCCCCGTTGCCCAGGTGCAGCACGATCACGTTCACCTCCTCGGGCGCCTTGCCGAGCAGCCGCGCCGTCTCCCGGGAGACGTAGGCGTGCGAGGTGCCGTGGAAGCCGTAGCGGCGGATCCGGTGCGCGTCCGCGGTCTCCACGTCGATCGCGTAGCGCGCCGCCGCCTCCGGCATCGTGGTGTGGAAGGCGGTGTCGAAGACGGCGACCTGCGGCAGGTCGGGGCGCAGCGACATCGCGGTACGGATGCCGGTGAGGTTCGCCGGGTTGTGCAGCGGGGCCACCGGCACCAGGCGCTCGATCTCGGCGAGGACCTCCTCGTCGATGACCGTCGGCGCGGTGAACCGCAGCCCGCCGTGCACCACCCGATGGCCTATCGCCGCGAGTTCGGGGGAGTCCAGGCCGATGCCGTCGGCGGCCAGCTCCTCGGCGACGGCCTTCAGCGCGGCCGCGTGGTCGGCGATGGGCCCGTTCTTCTCCCGCTTCTCCTGGCCGCTCCCCCGGAGCGGGGTGTGGACGAGGCGCGAGGTCTCCTCGCCGATCCGCTCGACGAGCCCCTGCGCCAGGCGGCTGTCGTCTCGCATGTCGAGCAGCTGGTACTTCACCGACGAGGAGCCGGAGTTGAGGACCAGTACACGGGTGGGGGTCGTCATGCCGGGAGCTCCTGGGCCTGGGACTGGATCGCCGTGATGGCGACGGTGTTGACGATGTCGCTGACGAGCGCGCCGCGCGAGAGGTCGTTCACGGGCTTGCGCAGACCCTGGAGCACCGGGCCGACGGCGACCGCGCCGGCCGAGCGCTGCACGGCCTTGTAGGTGTTGTTGCCGGTGTTGAGGTCCGGGAAGATCAGCACGGACGCCTGGCCGGCCACCTCCGAGCCGGGCAGCTTGGTCGCCGCCACGGACGGCTCGACGGCCGCGTCGTACTGGATCGGCCCCTCGATCATCAGCTCCGGGCGGCTCTCGCGGACCAGCTTGGTCGCCTCGCGCACCTTGTCGACGTCGGCGCCGGAGCCCGAGGTGCCGGTGGAGTACGAGAGCATCGCGATGCGCGGCTCGACGCCGAAGCGGGCGGCGGTGGCCGCGGACTGCACGGCGATGTCGGCGAGCTGCTCGGCGTCGGGGTCCGGGTTGACCGCGCAGTCGCCGTACACCAGCACCTTGTCCGCCAGGCACATGAAGAAGACCGACGAGACGATCGACGCGTCCGGCTTCGTCTTGATGATCTCGAACGCGGGGCGGATCGTCGCGGCCGTGGAGTGCACCGAACCGGACACCATGCCGTCGGCCAGGCCCTCCTCGACCATCAGGGTGCCGAAGTAGTTCACGTCCGAGACGACGTCGTACGCGAGCTCCACCGTCACGCCCTTGTGGGCGCGCAGCCGCGCGTACCTCTCGGCGAAGGCGTCGCGCAGCTCGGAGGTCTGCGGGTCGATCAGCTGGGTCTCGCCGAGACTCACGCCCAGGTCGGCGGCCTTCTTGCGGATGGTCTCGACGTCGCCGAGCAGGGTGAGGTCGCAGACGTCACGGCGGAGCAGCACGTCGGCGGCGCGCAGCACCCGCTCCTCGGTGCCCTCGGGCAGCACCACCCGGCGCCGGTCGGCGCGGGCCTGCTCCAGGAGCTCGTGCTCGAACATCATGGGGGTGACCCGGCCGCTGCGGGCCACGGAGAGCCGGCGCAGCAGGTCGCCGGTGTCGACGTGACGCTCGAAGACACCGAGCGCCGTCTCCGCCTTGCGCGGCGTCGCCGCGCTCAGCTTCCCCTCGAGGGAGAAGAGCTCGGCGGCGGTGGGGAAGCTGTTGCCGGGCACGGAGATGACCGGGGTGCCGGGGGCGAGCTTCGCGGCCAGGGTGAGGATCTCGTCGCTGGGCCGCTCGTTGAGGGTGAGCAGCACGCCGGCGATCGGCGGGGTGCCGGCCGAGTGCGCGGCGAGCGCGCCGATGACCAGGTCGGCGCGGTCGCCGGGGGTGACGACGAGGCAGCCCGGGGTCAGCGCGTTGAGGAAGTTCGGCAGCATCGCGCCGCCGAAGACGAAGTCCAGGGCGTCGCGGGCGAGCCCGGCGTCGTCCCCGAGGACGACGGAGGCGCCGAGCGCGTGGGTGATCTGGGCGACGGTCGGCGCGGCGAGGGCCGGTTCGTCCGGGAGTGCGTAGCAGGGCACCGGCAGCCTGGCAGCGAGCCGCTCGGCTATCGCGGCCCGGTCCTCGCCGGCGACCCGGTTGACCACCATCGCGAGCACGTCGCAGCCGAGCCCGTCGTACGCGCGGAACGCGTTGCGCGCCTCGGCCCGTACGGACTCGGCGGTCGCGCCCTTGCCGCCGACCACCGGGATCACCGAGGCGCCGAACTCGTTGGCGAGCCGGGCGTTCAGCGCCAGCTCGTCCGGCAGCTGGGTGTCGGCGAAGTCGGTGCCCAGGACGAGCACGACCTCGTAGTCGCGGGCGACGACGTGGAAACGGTCGACCAGGACGGAGACCAGCTCGTCGGTGCCCCGCTCGGCCTGGAGCGCGGACGCCTCGTGGTAGTCCATGCCGTAGACGGTGGCCGGGTCCTGGGTGAGCCGGTAGCGGCTGCGCAGCAGGTCGAAGAGGCGGTCCGGGCGGTGGTGGACCAGCGGCCGGAACACCCCCACGCGGTCCACCTGGCGGGTGAGGAGCTCCATGACTCCCAGCTCGACGACCTGCCGGCCGTCTCCGCGGTCGATCCCGGTCACGTACACGCTGCGCGTCACGCCGTGGTCTCCTGTCCGAATTCCCATGGGCTTGATGTCAAGCCGGTGTGTGTAAAAACCACCGATAGGGCGGCAATGCCCTCTTGACAATACCCCTGCGGCTCGATACGACGCCCGCTGGACGAAGGGCCCCGAAGCCCGGGACCAAAGGCCCCCGAGGGCCTGCCCGGGCCGCGGACGCGGAGTAGCAGCGAGCGCGCCCGCACCGCCGACCGTGTGAGAATCGACGAGGCTCACACGTACCACTACCGAGCAGGAGACCCAGCACGATGCGTATCGGAGTTCTGACAGCGGGCGGCGACTGTCCCGGCCTGAACGCAGTGATCCGGTCGATCGTGCACCGGGCCGTGACGCACTACGGCGACGAGGTCATCGGTTTCGAGGACGGCTACGCGGGTCTGCTCGACGGGCGCTACCGCCGCCTCGACCTCGACGCCGTCAGCGGCATCCTCGCCCGCGGCGGCACCATCCTCGGCTCCTCCCGGCTGGAGCGCGCCCGCTTCCGAGCCGCCTGCGACAACGCCAAGGAGATCGTCGAGAAGAGCGGCTTCGACGCCCTCATCCCGATCGGCGGCGAGGGCACGCTCACCGCCGCCCGGATGCTGTCCGAGGCCGGCGTGCCCGTCGTGGGCGTGCCGAAGACCATCGACAACGACATCTCCTCCACCGACCGCACCTTCGGTTTCGACACCGCCGTCGGTGTCGCCACCGAGGCGATGGACCGGCTCAAGACCACCGCCGAGTCCCACCAGCGCGTCATGGTCGTCGAGGTCATGGGCCGGCACGCCGGCTGGATCGCCCTGGAGTCCGGCATGGCCGCCGGCGCCCACGGCATCTGCCTGCCCGAGCGCCCCTTCGACCCGGCCGACCTGGTCAAGATGGTCGAGGAACGCTTCGCGCGCGGCAAGAAGTTCGCCGTCATCTGCGTCGCCGAGGGCGCCCACCCCGCCGACGGCACCATGAACTACGGCAAGGGCGAGATCGACCAGTTCGGCCACGAGCGCTTCCAGGGCATCGGCACCGCCCTCGCGTACGAGCTGGAGCGCCGCCTCGGCAAGGAGGCCCGGCCCGTCATCCTCGGCCACGTCCAGCGCGGCGGCACCCCGACCGCGTACGACCGGGTGCTCGCCACCCGCTTCGGCTGGCACGCGGTGGAGGCCGTGCACCGCGGCGACTTCGGCAACATGACGGCGCTGCGCGGCACGGACGTCCGGATGGTGCCGCTGGCCGAGGCCATCACCCAGCTGAAGACCGTGCCGGAGGACCGGATGCGCGAGGCCGAGTCGGTCTTCTGAGCCGTACGAGCCGTCGTACGGCCGGTCGTACGAGCCGGGCCGAATCCCCGCTTGAGCCCGGCGCCGCGATCAACAAGGCTTGACCCCTGGGTTCGCGGCGAAGGGGCGGCAGGCATGACCACGGGGGACGAGCCGGGGAACGAGCCGAGGGACGAGCCGAGGGACGAGCCGGACGAGGGCCCGCTCGTCTGGCCCGGCTGCGACGCGGCGGACCCCGACGACGAGCCGCCCCTCCCCGAGGAGGAGCCGCCCGGCCCGCGCTCCCGGCTGCGCCGCACCCTCGTCGCCGGCATCGCCGTGACCGGGCTCGTCCTCGCGACCGTCAGCGTCGTCGCGGTCATGCGCGACGGCCCCCCGGACACCCGCCGGCGCCCGGTGCTCACGGCGCCCGGCGAAGGCCCGGTGCGGATCCGGGCCGTCGGCTCGGACCTGTGCCTGGGCGAGCGCCGGGACAGCCCCGGCGGGCAGGTCCACCAGCGGGACTGCGCGGACCCGGACGTGCCGTCCTACGCCCTTCGACGACTGGGATCCACGACCTGGCGGATCGCCACGGACCACCCGGACCGCGGCCCCGGCTGCGCCGGGATACCGGCCCGCGGCCGGATACCCGGCGCCGCGCTCGAGGACGCCGAGTGCGGCGACGCGACCCGCGTCGAAGGCTTCGTCCTGGCGCCGTACGGCACCCCGGTCACCGGCTGGCGCATCCTCCCGGCCGGCTCCGGCGTCCCCGGCGGCTGCGTCACCGTCATCGGCGACCCGAGGGCCGCGTGGGCGTCGCTCGCCCAGGCGCCGTGCCGGCCGGACGCCCGCGGCCAGCTCTTCAGCTTCGACCGCCGGGACTGAGGCACGGCAGCCGCGCTGTCACGACCACCGGAGGTCACGGCCACCGGAGCTACTGGCCGACGGCCGCCCAGAAGTGTTCCGTGATCTCGTCGAGGTACGCACGGCCCGCGTCGCCCGTCGCCCCCGACGCGCCCCAGCTGCTCGTCGCCGCCATCCGGGAGTGGTAGTCGTCGAACAGCTGCTGGAGCGCGTCCTCCACCGACCGCTTCGGCAGCAGGACCAGCTTCACGACCGGCTTCACGTACCCCTGCCAGCGCGTGGTCGCCGCGTCCCGCAGCAGCCCGGCCAGCTTCTCGTCGGCGCCGGTCGCGGTGAGCAGGGCGCGCGGCGCGAGGCCCAGGACCTCGGCGAGGGCCGCGGTCTGCCGCTCGTTGCCGCGCCACTGGTCCGACTCCTCCATCCGTACGTAGGCGGCGGCGTCCAGGCCCACCCGGCGGGCCAGGTCCTCGGGCGCCAGGCCGCGGGCCAGCCGGTGCTCGCGCAGGGTGGTCGCCGAGGCGAGCAGCTCGGCCGGGGAACACCACAGGACCCCGGCGAGCGCGGTCAGCTCCTGGGAGGTGGGGGCGATCCTGCCGCGCTCCCAGGCCATCACGATCTCGGGGGTGACGAGGAGGCCGTACTGGGCACGCAGACCGTAGGCGACATGGCCGGGCTGCATGCCGAGACCCTCGCGCAGACGGCGAGCGGCGAGGGCGTTGAAGGGCGGAGAGGGTTGGTGCACCCCGCCACGGTAGGAGCGCAGGGTGACCGTTGGCTACGGTGCGTTCACCCAACGCTCACGGTCGTAGGAAGATGGGAACTGATCAGTAGGCGCGGGGCGTTCGCTCCGTCGGCCCGAGCCAGCGGTACTGCAGCTCGGGCCGCCCGATCTGTCCGTACTGCGGGGCCCGGGCCGCCCGGCCAGCCGTCACCAGGTGCTCCAGATAGCGGCGCGCGGTGATCCGCGAGATCCCGACGGCCGCCCCCGCCTCCGCCGCCGTGAGCCCGTCGGCCGCCGCCCGCAGCGAGCGGGTCACCGCCTCCAGCGTCGGCCCGCTCAGACCCTTGGGCAGCGCGGCGGGCTGCGGGGCGCGCAGCGTCGCGAGCGCCCGGTCCACCTCGTCCTGTCCGGACGCCTCCCCGGCCGACGCGCGGAACTCCGCGTACCGGGCGAGCCGGTCCCGCAGCGTGGCGAAGGTGAACGGCTTGAGCACGTACTGCACGACCCCCAGCGACACGCCCTCCCGGACGATGGCCAGGTCGCGCGCCGAGGTCACCGCGATCACGTCCGCCGCGTGCCCGGCCGCGCGCAGCGCCCGCAGCAGCTGGAGCCCGTGCCCGTCGGGGAGGTAGAGGTCGAGCAGGATCAGGTCCACCGGCACCCGGTCCAGCACCCGCACGGCCTCGGCCCGCGAGTGCGCGACCCCGACGACCGTGAAGCCGGCCACCCGTCCCGCGTACAGCGCGTGCGCGTCGGCGGCGACCGGATCGTCCTCGACGACGAGCACCCGGATGCCGGGCTTCGCTGCGACGTCGCTCATGCGCGCACCTCCGCGGCGGTCTCCGGGGCGGTACGGGCGGGGGCGCCGGCGGGGACACGGCCGGCGTCCCCGCCGGCGGTACGGTCCAGGGGCAGCCGGGCCGTGAACTCAGCGCCGCCCAGCGCGGACTCGGCGAGCGTGAGGCTTCCGGACGCCCGGGTCAGGGCCTGCTGGACGAGCGCCAGGCCGAGGCCGCGGCCCGGGCCCCGGGTCGACCAGCCGCGGTCCAGGACGGCGGCCCGGTCCTCGGGCCGTACGCCGGGGCCGTTGTCGCCGACGCGCAGCAGCAGTTCGCCGCCCTCGGCGAGCGCGGTCACCGTGACCCGGCCGCTGCGCGGCGCGGTCGGCGCGTCACCGAGCGAGCCGGGTTCATGGGCCGGGCCGGCCGAGCGGGGTGCGGGGACGGTGCCGCCCGCCGCCTCCACCGCGTTGTCGACGAGGTTGCCGAGGATGGTCACCAGGTCGCGGGCCGGCAGCGACACCGGCAGGACGCCGTCGTCGATCCGGCTGTCCTCGGTCAGCACCAGCTCCACGCCCCGCTCGTTGGCCTGCGCCGCCTTGCCGAGCAGCAGCGCGGCGAGCACCGGCTCGCCGACCGCGCTCACCACCCGGTCGGTCAGTGCCTGCGCCAGCTCCAGCTCGGCCGTGGCGAAGTCCACCGCCTCCTCGACCCGGCCCAGCTCGATGAGCGACACGACGGTGTGGAGGCGGTTCGCGGCCTCGTGGGCCTGCGAGCGCAGCGCCTCCGTGAAGCCCCGCTCGGAATCCAACTCGCCGGAAAGGGCCTGGAGTTCGGTGCGGTCCCGGAGCGTCACGACGGTGCCGCGGCGCTCGCCGCCCACCACCGGGCGGGTGCTGACCACGAGCACCCGCTCGTCCGTCAGGTGCAGCTCGTCCACCCGCGGCTCCGACGCGAGCAGCGCGCCCGTGAGCGGCGCCGGCAGCCCGAGCTCCGCCGCCGAGCGGCCCACGGCGTCGTCCGCCAGCCCGAGCAGCTCCCGCGCCCCGTCGTTGATCAGCGCGATCCGCCGCTGCCCGTCCAGCATCACCAGACCCTCGCGCACCGCGTGCAGCGCGGCCTCGTGGTAGTCGTGCATCCGGCTCAGCTCCGTCGCGTTCATCCCCTTGGTGTGCCGGCGCAGCCGGGCGTTGATCACGTACGTGCCGACGCCGCCGAGCGCGAGCGCCGCGCCCGCCATCCCGAGCAGCGCGGTCACCTGCTCCCGTACCTGCTCGCTGATCCGCTCGATCGTGATGCCCGCGCTGACCAGGGCGATCACCCGGTCGTGGTCGGCATGGTCACGGACCGGCGCGACCGTGCGGACCGACGGCCCGAGCACGCCCAGGTGCGTCTCGGAGAAGGTCTCGCCGCGCACGGCGGGCGCGATGTGCCCCAGGTAGCTGCGGCCTATCTGCTCCGGCTCCGGATGTGTCCAGCGGGTGCCGTCCGGGGCCATGATCACGACGAAGGTGACGCCGGTCCGGCGGCGCAGCTCCTCCGCGTACGGCTGGAGCACCGTCGTCGGGTTCACGGTCCGTGCCGCGCGCGCCGCCGCGACCACCGAGGGCGAGGCGGCGACGGCCGTCGCGGTCGCCGTCGACTGGCGGCGCGCCGTCTCCTCGGCCTGGGCGCGGTCCGTCACGTACGCGAAGACGGCGCATCCCGCGACGACGACGGCCACGAGCACGACCTGCATCGCGAAGAGCTGAGCTGCGAGGCTGCGGGGCCGGGGGAGGGGGAGACGCATGACTGCCAGTGTGCCCCGCCCGATTTGCTCCCTCGTACCGCGCGACCCGAATCGTTATGTCGACCGGATGCCGACCGTTCCGCCGATCGCCGGTCGCGGACTTCCGTTCGACCGTGAACGAAACGTACGCAAGGGTGACCCCGGTCACAGGCTGGTGGATAGTCGCGGAGTCCACCGGGACGTGGACACCCCCCGAGCACGAGGAGGACCCCGTGGCCGCAACCGCACGACGGGACCGCACCCACTATCTGTACCTGGCCGTGATCGGCGCCGTCCTGCTCGGCATCGCCGTCGGGTTCCTGGCGCCCGACTTCGCCGTCGAGCTGAAACCGCTCGGCGCCGGCTTCGTGAGCCTCATCAAGATGATGATCTCGCCGATCATCTTCTGCACGATCGTGCTCGGGGTCGGCTCGGTGCGGAAGGCCGCCAAGGTCGGCGCCGTCGGCGGCCTCGCCCTCGGCTACTTCCTGGTCATGTCGACCGTTGCCCTCGCCATCGGCCTGGTCGTCGGCAACATCCTGGAGCCCGGCTCCGGCCTCCACCTCACCAAGGACCTCGCCGCCGCCGGCGCCAAGCAGGCGGAGGGCGCGCACGAGGGCACGGCCGACTTCCTCCTCGGGATCATCCCGCACACCATGGTCTCCGCCTTCACCGAGGGCGAGGTCCTCCAGACCCTGCTCGTCGCGCTGCTTGCGGGCTTCGCGCTCCAGGCCATGGGCAAGGCCGGCGAGCCGGTGCTCCGCGGCATCGGACACATCCAGAAGCTCGTCTTCCGCATCCTCGCCATGATCATGTGGGCCGCCCCGGTCGGCGCCTTCGGCGCGATGGCCGCCGTCGTCGGCGCGACCGGCACCGCCGCCCTGAAGTCGCTCGCCGTCATCATGGTCGGCTTCTACGTCACCTGCGCGCTCTTCGTCTTCCTGGTCCTCGGCACGCTGCTGCGGCTCGTCGCCGGCGTGAACATCCTGGCCCTGCTCAAGTACCTCGGCCGCGAGTTCCTGCTGATCCTGTCCACCTCGTCGTCCGAGTCGGCGCTGCCGCGGCTCATCGCCAAGATGGAGCACCTGGGCGTCAGCAAGCCGGTGGTCGGCATCACCGTCCCGACCGGCTACTCCTTCAACCTCGACGGCACCGCGATCTATCTGACGATGTCCTCGCTGTTCGTCGCCGAGGCGATGGGCAAGCCGCTGGCGCTCGGCGAGCAGATCTCGCTCCTCGTCTTCATGATCATCGCCTCGAAGGGCGCGGCGGGCGTGACGGGCGCCGGCCTCGCGACGCTCGCCGGCGGCCTGCAGTCCCACCGCCCCGAGCTCGTCGACGGCGTCGGCCTGATCGTCGGCATCGACCGCTTCATGAGCGAGGCCCGCGCCCTCACCAACTTCGCGGGCAACGCCGTCGCCACCGTGCTCGTCGGCACGTGGACCAAGGAGATCGACAAGGCCCGGGCCGCCGAGGTCCTCGCCGGCCGCGTCCCCTTCGACGAGACCACGCTCGTCGACGACGGCCACGGCGCGCCCTCGGCGGTGCCGGACCAGCGCCCTGCGGACGAGGGCGAGGAGAAGGCGCGGGCGGGCGTCTGACCCCTCGGCCGACGGTCACCGACGGCCCCTGCACCCCCGGGCCCCGGGCCTTGAGCCGGATCCGGGTCCCGGTACGGAATGCCCCTGGTCGCGCAGCCCGCGCGGCCGGGGGCATTCCGTCGTCGTGGCGGGGTCCGCGCGGCCGGGGGGGCGTTCCGTCGTCGTGGCGGGGTCCGCGCGCCGGGGGCTTCCGTCGCTGTGGTTCGCGTGGCCGGGGGCGTTCCGTCGTCGTCGCGGGGTTCGCCCGGCCTGGGCGTTCCGTCGCCGTCGCGCAGCAGGCGATCGCGGCCGGGAGCATCCCGTCGCCCTCCGCCGTTTCACTCGCCGAGCTCGGCCAACTCCTCCGCCGTCAGCCGCAGTTCGGCGGCGAGGGCGGAGTCGCGAGCGGTCTCCGGGCGGCTCGCGCCCGGGATCGGCAGGACGTGTCCACCCGGGCGGGCCAGCAGCCAGGCGAGCGCCACCCGTTGGGGGCTGACCCCGCGCGCCGCGGCCACCCGGTGGAAGGCGGCGAAGCGCGGGTCGGCCTGCCGGCCGGACGGCCCGTCCAGGGAGCTGCGCGAGATCCCGCCGAGCGGGCTCCACGGCAGGAAGGCCAGGCCGAGCTCGGCGCAGAGGCGGAGTTCGGGCTCGCTGTCCCGGACGGCGGGCGAGTACTGGTTCTGTACGGAGACGAGGGCGTCGCCCAGGATCTCGCGGGCCAGCAGGATCTGCTCGCGGTCCACGTTGGAGATCCCGGCCAGCCGGACCGTGCCCGCGTCGACCAACTCCCGTAGCGCGCCGAGGGATTCGGCGTACGGGACGGACGGGTCCGGCTTGTGCAGCTGGTACAGGCCGATCGCGCCGCCGCCCAGCCGCCGCGCCGAGCCCTCCGCCGCGCGCCGCAGGTGCTCGGGGCGGCCGTCGACCGTCCAGCCGCCGTCGGCGCTGCGGCCCCGGCCGCCCTTGGTGGCGACGAGGATGTCGTCCCGGCCGGCGAGGGCGCGCGCGACCAGCCGCTCGTTCGCGCCGGTGGCGCCGCCCGGCGGATGGTACGAGTCCGCCGTGTCGAGCAGGGTCACGCCCGCGTCCAGGGCGGCATGGACGGTGGCCAGCGCGCGGGCCTCGTCCGGATGGCCCTCGATGGAGAGGGGCATCGCGCCGAGCCCGATGGCGCTGACGGTGACGCGGTCGCCGAGCGTGCGGTGCATCATCGGGCGACCTCCGCCGTGATCGTCTCGGAAAGGGCCGTGCGGATCCATTCCCGGGAATGCGAGAAACGATATCCGAGCTGCTCCGCGCGGGAATTGTCCATCGCGTATCCGCGCGCGAAGGAGAACGGCGACACCTCCCCGACCTCCACCTCCTGGAAAATCGTCCGGCCGCCCACCAGGCCCTCGATCTCCGCGCAGATCTCCGCCGTCGTCAGCGGCCCGTGGGAATGCGCGTTCACCGGCCCGGTGAATTCCGAACCGGTCGCCGCCCAGGCGAGGAACGCGGCGATCTCCTCCACGTAGACATAGGTCGCCGGCCGGTTCGTCGTCGGTACGGCGACGGGCTCGCCCGACCGGATCCGGTCCGCGTAGTGCGCCACCCGCCCGGTGAAGTCGTCGGCGCCGCCGAGCACGTGCGCGACCCGCACCGAGGCCCAAGGGAAGCCGGCCTCGGCCGCGGCCGCCGCGAACACCGCCTCCGCCTGCCGCTTGCCCTCCCCGTAGTGCGCCTCCAGGAACTCCGGGTCCTGCCACGGCAGTCCGAGGTCGACGGTGACCGTGTCCAGATCGAGCGCGTCCTCGGCGACCGGGACGGCGGAGTCCTCGTACTCGTACACCTCCACCGTCGACGTCATCACATAACGCCGGGTCCGCCCCGCGAAAACCCGCCGGGCGATATCCGCCTGGCGCGGCGTGTAGCAGACCTGGTCCACCACGACGTCGAAAGTCCGCCCGGCGAGCGCCTTTTCCAGGGCCGCCTCGTCGTCGCGGTCGGCTACCAGGGATATCGTCCCGGCCGGTGCCGGTGAGGAACCCCGATTGAGCACCGTGACCCTGTGCCCGCCGTCGAGCAGTCGCGCCGTCAGGCGCTTTCCGAAATAGCGGTTGCCGCCGATGATCAGAATCTCCATGCCTCAAGTGTTACGTTGAGCGCTCGCTGTCTGAAGGGGGAAACATGGGAGTCCAGGCCGTCGCACCGAAGGAACCACGGCATCCGCGCGCCGCCACCGTCGAAACCTCGGCGGGCGCCTTCGACCCCATCGACCGGCAGATCCTGGACCTGCTGCAGAGCGACGGCCGCATCAAGCTCAGCGAGCTCGGCCGCCGGGTCCGGCTCAGCCCCGCCGCCGTCACCGAACGGGTCCGCCGCCTTGAGGCGTGCGGCGCGATCACCGGCTACGGCGCCCAGGTCGCCCCGGCCCGCCTCGGCTACGGCATCCAGGCGTTCATCCGGGTCAACCCGCACGGCGGCTACAACCTCAAGCACCCGCGCACCCTGGAGCTGATCGCCCGCCCCGAGATCCGCGAGGTCCACCACGTGGTCGGTGAGGACTGCTGGATCCTCAAGGTCGCCGTCACCGACACGGTGCATCTGGAGGAGATCCTGGAACAGACCTCGGCCCTCGGCCGCACCACGACCTCCGTGGTGCTCTCCTCACCGGTCGAGCGCAAGCCACTGCTCCCGCCGGGCGTCTGACGGATTCCTCCTTGCCCTGAC
Source organism: Streptomyces sp. NPDC003943 (assembly GCF_053605265.1). Taxonomy (NCBI): domain Bacteria; kingdom Bacillati; phylum Actinomycetota; class Actinomycetes; order Kitasatosporales; family Streptomycetaceae; genus Streptomyces; species Streptomyces sp. NPDC003943. The sequence continues at coordinate 43,423 of NZ_JBSGIW010000039.1, forward strand.
GTCGGCGTCAAGGCTTACGTTCGTGGACATGCGAATCGGCGAGCTGGCCGAGCGGGCGGGTACGACCACGCGGACTCTGCGCTACTACGAGTCCCGCGGCCTCCTGACCGCACGGCGCACGGAGAACGGCTACCGCACCTACGACGAGGACGACCTGCGGCTCCTCCAGCAGATCCGGACCCTGCAGGACTTCGGGTTCGACCTGGAGGAGACCCGGCCCTTCGTCGACTGCCTGCGCGCCGGCCACCTGGCGGGCGACGCGTGCCCCGCGTCCCTCGCCGTCTACCGGCGCAAGCTCGCCGAGATCGACGGACTCATCGCACAGCTCCAGCAGGTGCGCGCCCAGGTCGGCGCGCAGCTGCTCCGGGCCGAGGCGGAACTGCCCGCCGGCCCGGAGCCGCGGTGCGAACTCACACCACACGAGCGGAAACAGGGAGAGCGGACATCATGATCCGAGCGAAGGGCGTGGCCGAGGTCACCGACACCGACTTCGACACCGAGGTCCTGGGAGCCGAACTCCCGGTCCTCGTCGAGTTCACCGCCGACTGGTGCGGCCCCTGCCGCCAACTGGCCCCCGTCCTCAGCGCGATCGCCGAGGAACAGACCGGCCGGCTCAAGATCGTCCAGATCGACGCCGACACCAACCCGGCCACCGTCACCCGTTTCGGCGTCCTCTCCATGCCCACCCTTCTGGTCTTCCGCTCCGGCGAACCGGTGAAGTCCATGGTCGGCGCCCGCCCGAAGCGCCGCCTCCTGGAGGAGCTGTCGGACGTACTGGAGCCGGTGGGCGCTTAGCGGGGCCGGGCCAGGGTCTCCCTGAGCAGCAGTGCGCCGGGAAACCGGGTGATACGCCCGCGCACCGCGTGTCAGACTCGCTCGGGTGTACGAGATCCACGAGACGCATGTCACGGTCCGCTGCGGGACCGAGGGGGAGCGGACCCGGCTCGGCGCGTGGGCGGCGGACCGGGGGCTGAAGCTCACCACCATCGTCCTCGCCCGAGGTCGCATGCCCGTCCAGCCGATGCTGACGCTGCCGGACCGCACGAGCCATCCGGGAGTCGTGGCCGCCCTGCGGGCCGACGGGTTCGAGCCGGTTCGGGTGAAGGTCGAGACGGTGCCGTGGAGCGAGGAGCCCGCGGGCCCGGGCGGCGGCTACTACGAGCACCACCTCAAGCTGGCGCTGCCCGCGCGCTACGACCGGGCCATGCTCGAAGCGCTCGTCGTCCCGCACGGAGCCCATGTCTCCTGGAACGCCCGCCGGGTGCTGCCGGGCCCGGGCGGTCGGCATGAGCGCTTCGTGACACAGCGGCACCCGGGACCCGCCGACGTGGCGGGCCGGGCCTGCGCCGCGCTGCGCGCCGCACTGGTCGAGGCCGGGCACGAACTCCTGTCGCAGGAACTGGAGTTCGTGCTGTCGGACAGTGACCTGTCGCTCGACGAGGGCTGGCTGGACGAGACCGTACGAGAGGAAACCCCGTGACCGACCCCGACTCCGACTACCTGCGGTACCGAGACCAGCTGCCCCGCACCCTGACCGCCGGGATCGGCGACGCGGCCGTCCGGCATCGGGCCTTCGACCCGGCTCTCAAGCAGTTCGACCGGGCCTTCGCCCCCACGGACACCGTCGTCCAGGACCCGGAGCTCCGCGCCCGCTGGCAGACCGCCCGCCGCTCCGCCCTCGACCTGGTCCTCGCTGCCGTCGCCGGCTCGCCCTGGGCGGACTCCCTGGTCCTGCGCGGAAGCATGCTGATGTCGGCCTGGTTCGGCGAGGCCGCCCGCGCGCCCAAGGACATCGACTTCGTCGTGGTCCCCGAGACATGGCGCATCGAGGAGCCGCGCACTCGCGCCATGCTCGACGGCATCACCGGGGCGGCCGAGCGGCACGCCCGTACGGTGGGGGCCGAGGTCGAACTCTCCGCGGCCGGGGCCGTGACCGAGGAGATCTGGACCTACGAGCGGGTGCCCGGCCACCGGCTGGTGATCCCGTGGACGATGCCGGGCCTGCCCGGCGGCCAGGTCCAGCTCGACTTCGTCTTCAACGAGCCCCTTCCGCTGTCCGCGGAGCCGGCCGAGGTCGCGGGCGTGGGCGTGACGGCCGCGAGCCGCGAACTCTCCCTCGCCTGGAAACTCATGTGGCTGCTCAGCGACATGTACCCGCAGGGCAAGGACCTGTACGACGCGGTGCTCCTGGCCGAGAGCTGCCCGCCGCCGCTCGCGCTCGTGGAGCGGCTGCTGCGGGAGGCGGACGAGTGGCCGGGGTACGCGAACGAGTCGCTGACCCTGGGCATGTTCGAGGCCGCGCTCGGCGAGGTCGACTGGGACGGCTTCGGCGACCCGCACGCCGACTCCGAGGAGGCGCGACGCGAGCTCGGCGCCCGCCTCCTCGCGGTCGTGGCCCCGCTCCTCTAGGCCCACAACTCGGTCGAGTGCGCCGCCACCAACCCCCGTACCCGATCAAGGAGTTCCTCCGCCGGCATCGGGTCGAGGCGGCGGCCGTCCCGCAGGCGGACCGAGACCTCGTCCGCCGCCGCCTCCTTCGCGCCGATGACCGCCTGGTACGGGGCGAGGCGGGCGGCGCGGATGCGGGCGCCGAGGGTGCCGCGGGACGGGGGGAGGATGTCGGCGCGCAGGCCGAGGGCGGTGCAGTGGGCGGCGAGGCGGGCGGCGGCGTCGTACTCGGCGTCGGAGACGGGGAGGACGGCGAGCTGGACCGGGGCGAGCCAGGCCGGGAAGGCGCCGGCGTGGAGTTCGACGAGGTGGGCGACGGCGCGTTCGACGCTGCCGACGACGGAGCGGTGGACCATCACGGGGCGGTGCCTGGCGCCGTCGGCGCCGATGTAGTGGAGGTCGAACTGCTCGGGCTGGTGGAAGTCGACCTGCACGGTGGAGAGGGTGGACTCGCGCCCGGCCGGGTCCGCGACCTGGACGTCGATCTTCGGCCCGTAGAACGCGGCCTCGCCCTCCGCCTCCTCGTAGTCGAGCCCGGACGCGTCCAGGACCTCGCGGAGGAGGGAGATCGAGCGTTCCCACTTCTCCGGCGCGTCGACGTACTTCCCGCCGGGGCCCGGCAGCGAGAGCCGGTAGCGGACCGGGACGATGCCCATCGCGGCGTACGCCGCCCGGATCAGCTCCAGTGCGCCGGCGGCCTCCTCGGCGACCTGGTCGAGGGTGCAGAAGATGTGCGCGTCGTTGAGCTGGATGGCCCGCACCCGGGTGAGGCCGCCGAGCACGCCCGACAGCTCGGAGCGGTACATGCCGCCCAACTCGGCCATCCGCAGCGGTAGTTCGCGGTAGCTGTGGGTGCGGGAGCGGAAGATCACGGCGTGGTGCGGGCAGAGGCTCGGCCGCATCACCATCTCCTCCCCGCCGACGTCCATGGGTGGGAACATGTCGTCGCTGTAGTGCGCCCAGTGCCCGGAGATCTCGTACAGCTCGCGTTTCCCGAGCACCGGCGAGTACACGTGCCGGTACCCGGCCCGCCGCTCGGCCTCCCTTACGTACTCCTCGAGGGCGTGGCGTACGACGGCCCCGTCCGGCAGCCAGTAGGGCAGCCCGGCCCCGATCAGCGGATCGGTGTCGAACAGTTCGAGCTCACGGCCCAGCCTGCGGTGGTCGACGACGTCGTGGGACTCGCTCATGGTCACTCCTCGGTTCGGTGAAGTCGAAGGGAGGGGGCGAGCACCCGTGGAAACGCCGAAGCCCCGGGGCACTCGCCCCGGGGCTTCGGACAAAGACAGCTGTCAGCGCGCCGGGACACTCTCCGGCGTCGTCGTGTGGACGGCAGCGCGCTTCATGCCGCTGACGCTAGCAGCCCGCGCCCCGCCGCGCGCGGCGATTATCGGCGTAGCGGCCCCTTCGCGGAGAGGGAGATCCGCTCCCGCTCGTGGTCGATGTCGAGGACCTCGACCCGGATCGCCTCGCCGACCGTGACGACGTCGGTGAAGCGGATGTAGTGGTGCCGGGTCAGCCGAGTCGCGTTGACCATGCCCTCGACACCGCCCAGCTCCACGAAGACGCCGAAGTCCTCGATCCGGGACACCACGCCGGTGCGGACCTCGCCCAGCCGGAGCTCCCGCAGGAAGCTGCGGCGCTCCTCGGCGTCCAGGACGAGAAGCGCCCGCGCGTCGGCGAACGCCCGCTCGCTCAGGCGCGGTCGCCACCGGGTGAAGAGGCGCAGCAGCGGGCCGCCCCAGGCGGTGCGGAATTCCGGATTCGCCGCCGCCAGGTCGAGTTCGTTCGCCGCCGTGAGTTCCGCGAAGTCGGCTCGCCGCCGGGCCGTCGGAAGGAAGGTCGTGTCCGAGAAGCGGTCGCGGAAGGGACCGTCCTCGGCGGCGAGGCGGCCGTACGAGAATTCCCGGTCGCAGCTCGCGTAGAAGTGGACGAGCTCCTCGGCCTCCGTCCCGATCGCCGCCGCGAGTTCGCCGCGCCGCTCCAGGGGGAGCAGGCTCTCGGCGAAGCCGTCCGTGCCGTAGAACGCGTGGCAGAGGCCGGCGAGGCGCAGGTCGGAGCGGCCGCCCCAGGCGGCGAGGCGGGACTCGACGCGTTCGAGGTGGGCGAGGAGGGTGCCGCCGGGGTGGGGGAGGGTGGCCGCTCCGCGGCGGGTCAGCAGGTCGCGGGCCGCGGCGAAGGCGGCGGGGTCGGTCGGGTCGCTTCCCATGGGGCACAAAAATACCCCGGACTAGAATTGACAGCCGGGGTCGTGCATCGCGTATATTCATGGATTCCGTGTCTGGCAATCGAAAGATGGCAGCCGAAAGACGCGGAGAAGTTCACTAAAAGCACTGTAACCCGCCGGGAGTCGAATTGTCAACCGAGGAATTTCGGAAAGAGCAGCGATTCATCACCGAGCTCTACGCGCGACTCGACGACCTGAGGGACCAGGCCGAAGCCGGCGTCGCGCACGCCCTCGGCACCCCCGGCGTGGGCAACGCGCAGGCCCGCCTGGAACGCGACGTGCTCGTCGCCGAGCAGTCCGGGCTGCTCTCCGCCCTCAACGCCGGGGAGAGCGGGCTGTGCTTCGGACGCCTCGTGTTCAAGGACGGGCGGGACCACCACATCGGCCGCATCGGCGTCCGCGAGGACGACGCCCAGCGCACCCCGCTGGTCGTCGACTGGCGCGCCGAGATCGCCCGCCCCTTCTACCTCGCGACCGGCTACGAGCCGATGGGCCTGACCCGGCGCCGGCACATCACCACCCAGGGCCGCGAGGTCGTCCAGCTCCACGACGAGGTGCTCGACCTCGCCGACGCCACCCGCACCGGGCACGAGAACCGCGACGCCGACGAGGTGCTGCTCGCCGCGCTCGACGCGGCCCGCACCGGCCGGATGCACGACATCGTGCAGACCATCCAGGCCGAGCAGGACGCCATCATCCGCTCCCCGCACCGCGGTGTGCTCGTCGTCGAGGGCGGCCCCGGCACCGGCAAGACCGCCGTGGCCCTGCACCGGGCCGCGTACCTGCTCTACGCGCACCGCGAGCAGCTCGCCAAGCGCGCCGTGCTGATCGTCGGCCCCAACCCCGCCTTCCTCGGCTACATCGGCAACGTCCTGCCCTCCCTCGGCGAGACCGGCGTCCTGCTCGCCACGCCCGGCGAGCTGTTCCCCGGCGTGCATGCCACCGGTACGGACACCCCGCGCGCCGCCGCCGTCAAGGGCTCGGCACGGATGGCCGAGGCGCTCGCCGCGGCCGTACGGGACCGGCAGCAGGTCCCCGAGCGCGGCGAACCGCTGATCGTGGCCCACGAGGACGGCGACCTGATCATCGACTGGGACATGGCCCTCGAAGCCCGGCACAAGGCCCGCGAGACCTTCCTCCCGCACAACCTGGCCCGCCCCTACTTCGTCTTCCACGTCCTCGACGCGCTCGCCGAACAGCTCGCCGACCGCATCGGCGCCGACCCCTACGGCGGCCCCAACTTCCTCGGCCCCGACGACCGCGCCCTGCTCGCCAAGGGCGTCGCCGCCAACCCCGACGTGCACACGGCCCTCGACACCCTGTGGCCGGCGCTCACCCCGCAGGAGTTCCTCGCCGACTACCTCGCCGAGCCCACCCACCTCGACGACGAGGCCGACCTCGAAGCGATCCGCCGGGACGGCGGTCCGTGGACCCCCGGCGACGTGCCCCTCCTCGACGAGGCCGCCGAACTCCTCGGCCACGACGACTCCGCGGCCCGGGCCGCCGAGGAGGCCGAGCGGCAGAAGCAGATCGCCTACGCGCAGGGCGTCCTCGACGTCTCCTTCGCCTCCCGGACCTACGAGTTCGAGGACAAGGAGGAGGTCGACAAGGACGCCTCCGAGGTGCTCTCCGCGCACGACATCATCGACGCCGAGCGCTTCGCCGAGCGCCACGAGGAGGCCGACCACCGCAGCGCCGCCGAACGCGCCGCCGCCGACCGCACCTGGGCCTTCGGCCACATCATCGTCGACGAGGCGCAGGAGCTGTCCGCGATGATGTGGCGCCTCCTCATGCGCCGCAGCCCCACCCGCTCCATGACCCTGGTCGGCGACCCGGCGCAGACCGGCGACCCGGCCGGCGTCGGCGCCTGGCAGGACATCCTCGACCCGTACGTGGCGGACCGCTGGGAGCTCGTCCGGCTCGGCGTCAACTACCGCACCCCGGCCGAGATCATGGCCGTCGCCGCCGACGTGCGCCGGGCGGCCGACCCCGGCTTCGAGCCGCCGCGCTCGGTCCGCTCCACGGGCGTCGAGCCCTGGGACCGCACGGTCGAGGACCCGGTGAAGGAGACCGCCGACGCGGTCGCGGCCGAGCTGAGGGCACGGCAGGAGGGCCGGCTCGCCGTCATCGCCCCCGAGGCCCTGCACCCCGAGCTGCTCGCCGCCCTCCCCGACGCCGCCCACGGCCCGAAGCCCGACCTGACCCGCCGGGTCGTGCTGCTCGACCCGCGGCAGGCCAAGGGCCTCGAGTTCGACACCGTCCTCGTCGTCGACCCGGACGGCATCCGGGCCGGCGCCACGCACGGCATCAACGACCTGTACGTGGCGCTGACCCGGGCCACCCAGCGCCTGGGCGTGGTCCGGCAGGCCGCCTGATCAGGCACGCGGTGCGACCGGCCGCGTGGTCGACCAGGCACGCCGTCCGGCCGGGTGCGCGGCCCGATCAGGCACCCGGCCCGATCAGGCACCCGGTCCGACCGTGCGCGCGGTCCGATCAGCACGCGGCCCGATCACGCAGGCCCTCCGGTCAGGCGGGCCTGAGCCAGACCGTCGCCAGCGGCGGCAGCGTCATCCGGACGCTCGCCGCCCGCCCGTGCCACGGCACCGACTCGGTCTTCACCGGGTCGGTGGCGACCACGTCACCGCCCCCGTACCGGGCCGCGTCCGTGTTCAGCACCTCCGACCAGGCGGCGAAGTCGTCCGGCACGCCGAGCCGGTAGTCGTGCCGCACCACCGGCGAGAAGTTGCAGACGGCGAGCAGCGGCGAGCCGAACGCGTCGAAGCGCAGGAACGCGAAGACGTTGTCCTCGGCCGCGTCGCCCGCGATCCACTGGAAGCCCTCCGGCGAGGTGTCCCGCTCCCAGAGCGCCGGCGTCGCCGCGTACACCGTGTTCAGGTCGCGCACCAGGTCCCGTACGCCCCGGTGGTCGCCGGCCGAGTGGTAGGTCTCGTCCATCAGCCACCACTCGGGACCGTGCTCCGCCGACCACTCCGCGCCCTGCGCGAACTCCTGCCCCATGAAGAGCAGCTGCTTGCCCGGGTGCGCCCACATGAAGCCCAGGTACGCGCGGTGGTTGGCGCGCCGCTGCCACCAGTCGCCCGGCATCTTCGACACCAGCGCCCGCTTGCCGTGCACGACCTCGTCGTGCGAGATCGGCAGGATGTAGTTCTCGCTGTACGCGTACACCATCGAGAAGGTCATCTCGTGGTGGTGGTACTTGCGGTGCACCGGGTCCTTCTCGACGTAGCCGAGGGAGTCGTGCATCCAGCCCATGTTCCACTTCATGCCGAAGCCGAGCCCGCCGAAGCCGCCCGGCCCCACCTGGTCGGTCGGCCGGGTCACGCCGTCCCAGGCGGTCGACTCCTCGGCGAAGGTGACCACGCCCGGGCAGCGCCGGTAGACCGTGGCGTTCATCTCCTGCAGGAACGCCACCGCGTCCAGGTTCTCCCGGCCGCCGAACTCGTTCGGCAGCCACTCGCCGTTCTCGCGCGAGTAGTCCAGGTAGAGCATCGAGGCGACCGCGTCGACGCGCAGGCCGTCGAGGTGGAACTGCTCGCACCAGTACACCGCGTTGGCCACCAGGAAGTTCCGCACCTCCTTGCGGCCGTAGTCGAACTCCAGGGTCCCCCAGTCCGGGTGCGCCGAGCGGCGCGGGTCCTCGTGCTCGTACAGCGGCCGCCCGTCGAACTCGGCGAGGGCCCAGTCGTCGCGCGGGAAGTGCGCCGGCACCCAGTCCATCAGCACGCCGATGCCGGCCTGGTGCAGCGCGTCGACGAGGTGACGGAAGTCGTCCGGGGTGCCCATGCGGGCGGTCGGCGCGTAGAAGCCGGTGACCTGGTAGCCCCAGGAACCGTGGAAGGGGTGCTCGGCGACCGCCATGAACTCCACGTGCGTGAAGCCGAGATCACGGACGTAGTCCGGGAGCTGCTCGGCGAGCTGGCGGTACGTCAGGCCCGGCCGCCAGGACGGCAGGTGCAGCTCGTACACCGAGATCGGCGCCTCGTGGGCCGGGCGCGCGCCGCGCCGCGCCATCCACTCGGCGTCCTGCCACACGTGGTGGTCGGCGGTGACGACGGACGCGGTGTTCGGCGGGCACTCGGTGCGGCGGGCCATCGGGTCGGCACGCAGCGTGTGCGAGCCGTCCGGGCGGGCGATGTCGAACTTGTAGACCGCGCCCTCGCCGACGCCCGGCACGAACAGCTCCCACACGCCGGACGACCCGAGCGAACGCATCGGCAGCGCGCTGCCGTCCCAGTACGTCCAGTCGCCGGTGACGCGCACACCGCGCGCGTTGGGCGCCCACACCGTGAACCGGGTGCCCGTGACGCCCTGGTGGGTCATCACGCGGGCGCCGAGCGCCGTCCACAGCTCCTCGTGGCGGCCCTCCGAGATGAGGTGCAGGTCGAGCTCGCCGAGCGCGGGCAGGAAGCGGTACGGGTCGTCGAGCTCGAGTTCGGGGGCGGCGTCCTCGTAACGGACCCGGAGCTCGTACTCCGGCACCTTGCGGAGCCGGGGCAGCAGCGCCGAGAACAGCCCGTCGCCCTCCGACCGCAGCTCGACCCGGCGCCCCTTCGGCAGGACCGCCGCCACCTCCTTCGCCCACGGGCGCAGCACCCGGAGCACCACCCCGCCCTGCACCGGGTGCGCCCCGAGCAGCCCGTGCGGATCGTGATGCTCCCCGGCGATCAGCCGGCCCCGGTCACCGGGGTCGAGCGGGGGCGCCGTACGGGGCGTCGTGCCGGCCTTCTTTCCTGCGGGCTTTCCTGCGGGACGGGCGGTCACCGGGGGTGCCTCCTGGGGGTGCGAGGGGGATACGGGTACGGAACGCGGGGGCGTCCGTTCGGAAACTCGGCCGAACGGGCACCGTCCGCGTCGCCGCAGGCGGTGGCCCCGGCCGTTCGGGGCGGCACTGGGCCGAATGGGCGGCGTGGTCGTGGCGCGGGTACGTACAGGGGCGGAACGCGCCCGCCGGGGCGCCATCCCGTGTGCCCACCCGTTCCGCCCCGCGGAACGACTGCCCACAACGGAACGGCGGAGCGGAACGATTGCCCCACGACGCCGTGCAGGATCCTCACGCTCCCCCCGCCAGACGTTCGATCGCCGCCATCGGTACCGGGAGCCAGTCCGGGCGGTGGCGGGCCTCGTAGACGACCTCGTAGACCGCCTTGTCCGTCTCGTACGCCCGCAGCAGCGCGGGCTGTTCGCGCGGGTCCGTGCCCGACGCCTCCGCGTAGCCCGCGCAGTAGGCGGCGCGGCAGCGGGCCGCCCAGGCGGCGTTCCAGGGGCGGTGGGTGCGGGCCGCGTAGTCGAACGAGCGGAGCATGCCGGCGATGTCGCGGACCGGGGGCTGGGCGCTGCGGCGTTCGTCGAGCGGCTTGGCGGGCTCGCCCTCGAAGTCGATGACGGCCCAGGCGCCGTCCGAGCCGCGCAGGGTCTGGCCGAGGTGCAGGTCGCCGTGGATGCGCTGGAGGCGCCCCGCGCCGAGCGAGTCGCCGGCCGCGGCGAAGACGGCGCGGAGCCCCGGCACGTACGGCAGGAGCGCGGGCACCGCCTGGGCGGCGGCGTGCAGGCGGGCGTCCATCGAGGCGGCGAGGTGCGCGGCGCGGTCGCGCGGGAGGCGCTCGGTCGGAAGGGCGGTGGCGAGCGCGAGGTGGACCTCCGCCGTGGCCCGGCCGAGGGCGCGCGCCTCCGTCGTGAACTCCCGGCCGTCGGCGAGCGCGTCGAGGGCGAGCCGCCAGCCGTCCCGCGAGCCGCGCAGATACGGCTGGAGGACGCCGAGCGTGGCCGCGCCGGTCTCGAACCAGGCGACCGGTGCCGGGACCCGCGCGCAGCCGGCCCCGGCGAGCGCCAGCGGCAGCTCCAGGTCCGGGTTGGCGCCCGGCGAGACCCGCCGGAAGATCTTCAGGATGAACGAATCGCCGAAGATCAGCGAGGAGTTGGACTGCTCGGCGTCCAGCATGCGCGGCGAGAGCGCCGGCGGCAGCGGTGCGGTGGCGTGGAAACGCAGCGGGCCGATCCGGCCCGGGGTGCGCAGCCGGTCGTAGAGCAGTCCGGCGAGCCGCGGGTCGCGCAGCCCTTCGTAGACGGCCCGGCCGGCCAGCGGGCCCTGCCGGATCCGCCCGATCAGGGCGGGGGCGAGCCGGGGCGGCAGCTGGGGGCGGACACCGAGGAGCAACTGGTAGCAGTCGGCGGGCGTTCCGGCCGGGCGGGCCGGTTGTTCGACCCGGACGAGGAGATGGAGGAGCCCGGGCCCGTTGCCGTCGAGCGGCAGCAGCTCGGTGGCCGCGTCCAGCGTGAATCCGGTGACCCGACGGCCCTTGCCCGCGAACCAGCGCTGCCGGGGCAGCCAGGTGTGCAGCAGCGGCGCGAGTGACGGAAGGAGGGCGTCCTGGGCCTCGGTGGTGGATGCGGTCTCCGGCATGGCATCGCGTCCTTTCCCCGGGGCGCGCACAAGGCGTTCGTATGCGTTCAAATGCGCAGAGTGTCCCGGATGGCGGCTTGGGCTGTCCGGCTGTGCGGGACGTGTCGGAAGGGGAAGATCCGTATGGGCCCGGCAAGAAGGCCCGTATGGACCTGAACTGACCTGAATCGTGTGTGGGACACAGTTCCCGGTGTGGGGCGGAGGAAACCGCCCCACGTGTCGGGACTGAATTGACGTTACGTCAGGACCGCTTCAGGCGGAACCAGTAGAAGCCGTGCCCGGCCAGCGTCAGCAGGTACGGCAGCTCGCCGATCGCCGGGAACTCCACCCCGCCGATCAGCTCCACCGGCCGTGACCCGGCGAAGCGGCGCAGGTCCAGCTCGGTCGGCTGCGCGAACCGGGAGAAGTTGTTCACGCAGAGCACCAGGTCGGCCTCTTGTCCCTCTTCGGGGGCGGACTCCCTCAGGAAGGCCAGCACCGCCGAGTTCGAGGACGGCAGTTCGGTGTACGAGCCGAGCCCGAAGGCACGGTTCTGCTTGCGGATCTCGATCATCCGCTTCGTCCAGTGCAGCAGCGACGACGGCGACGCCATCCCCGCCTCCACGTTGGTCACCTGGTAGCCGTGCACCGGATCCATGATCGTCGGCAGGTAGAGCCGCCCCGGATCGCAGGACGAGAAGCCCGCGTTGCGGTCCGGCGTCCACTGCATCGGGGTGCGCACCCCGTCCCGGTCGCCCAGCCAGATGTTGTCGCCCATGCCGATCTCGTCGCCGTAGTAGAGCACCGGCGAGCCCGGCAGCGAGAAGAGCAGCGCGGTGAACAGCTCCATCTGCTTGCGGTCGTTGTCGAGGAGCGGGGCGAGCCGCCGCCGGATGCCGATGTTGGCCCGCATCCGCGGGTCCTTGGCGTACTCGGCGTACATGTAGTCGCGCTCCTCGTCGGTGACCATCTCCAGGGTCAGCTCGTCGTGGTTGCGCAGGAAGATGCCCCACTGGCAGCCCGCCGGGATCTCCGGGGTCTTCGCCAGGATCTCGGAGACCGGGTGGCGCGACTCCCGCCGCACCGCCATGAAGATCCGCGGCATGACGGGGAAGTGGAAGGCCATGTGGCACTCGTCGCCGCCCGAGCGGAAGTCGCCGAAGTAGTCGACGACGTCCTCCGGCCACTGGTTCGCCTCGGCGAGCAGCACCGTGTCCGGGTAGTGGTCGTCGATCTCCTGCCGCACCCGCTTGAGGAAGGCGTGGGTCGCGGGCAGGTTCTCGCAGTTGGTGCCCTCCTCCTGGTAGAGGTACGGCACCGCGTCCAGCCGGAAGCCGTCGATGCCCAGGTCCAGCCAGAAGCGCAGCGAGGACATGATCTCCTCCTGCACCTTCGGGTTCTCGTAGTTGAGGTCCGGCTGGTGCGAGAAGAAGCGGTGCCAGTAGTACTGCTTGCGGACCGGGTCGAAGGTCCAGTTGGAGGTCTCGGTGTCGACGAAGATGATCCGGGCGTCCGCGAACTGCTTGTCGTCGTCGGCCCAGACGTAGTAGTCCCCGTACGGCCCGTCCGGGTCGCTGCGGGACTCCTGGAACCACGGGTGGGCGTCGCTCGTGTGGTTCATGACGAAGTCGATGATCACGCGCATCCCGCGCGCGTGCGCCGCGTCCACGAACTCCACGAAGTCGGCCAGGTCGCCGAACTCCGGCAGCACGGAGGTGTAGTCGGCCACGTCGTAGCCGCCGTCCCGCAGCGGGGACTTGAAGAACGGCGGCAGCCAGAGGCAGTCCACGCCCAGCCACTGGAGGTAGTCCAGGCGGGAGGTGATGCCCTTCAGATCGCCCACACCGTCGCCGTTGCTGTCCTGGAAGGAACGGACCAGGACCTCGTAGAAGACCGCCCGCTTGAACCATTCGGGATCGCGGTCCTTGGCGGGGGTGTCCTCGAAGGTGTCGGGGACGGGTTCGTTGACAGTCATGATGCGGGTGACCCTCCGGTCTGCGGGGACGGTCGCAGGGCGAGTACGTGCGCGGGCGCGACACCCGGCTCCAGTCGCACGTAAGCGGCCCTGCCCCAGTGATAGGTCTCGCCGGTGAGCTCGTCGCGCACCGGCACGGTCTCGTGCCACGCGAGGCCGAGTTCCGGCATGTTCAACGAGACCGTGGCCTCCTGGGTGTGGTGGGGGTCGAGGTTGGCGACCACGAGGACGGTGTCGGAGCCGGTGCGCTTGCTGTACGCGATGACGGCGTCGTTGTCGGTGACGTGGAAGGTCAGGTTGCGCAGCCGGCGCAGTGCCGGATGGCGGCGCCGGACCCGGTTCAGGGTGGTGACCAGCGGGGCCAGCGAGGCGCCCGAGCGCTCCGCCGACTCCCAGTCGCGCGGCCGGAGTTGGTACTTCTCCGAGTCCAGGTACTCCTCGCAGCCCTCGCGCAGCGGGGTGTTCTCGCACAGCTCGTAGCCCGCGTACATGCCCCAGGTGGGGGAGAGGGTCGCGGCCAGCACCGCCCGCACCTCGAAGGCCGGCCGGCCGCCGTGCTGGAGATAGGCGTGCAGGATGTCCGGCGTGTTCACGAAGAGGTTCGGCCGCATGAGCGCGGCGGCCTCCCCGGACAGTTCCGTCAGATACTCCGTGATCTCCTCCTTGGTGTTGCGCCAGGTGAAGTACGTGTACGACTGCTGGAAGCCGATCGCGCCGAGCGTGCGCATCATCGCGGGCCGGGTGAACGCCTCCGCCAGGAAGATCACATCCGGGTCGGTGGCGTTGATCGCGCCGATCACCCGCTCCCAGAACACCACCGGCTTGGTGTGCGGGTTGTCCACGCGGAAGATGCGCACCCCGTGGTCCATCCAGTGGCGCAGGATCCGGACCGTCTCCGCCACGATCCCGTCCATGTTGTCGGCGGCACCGTCGAAGTCGATGGGATAGATGTCCTGGTACTTCTTCGGCGGGTTCTCGGCGTACGCGATCGAGCCGTCCGGGCGCTTGCGGAACCACTCCGGGTGCTTCTCCACCCACGGATGGTCCGGCGAACACTGCAACGCGAAGTCCAGCGCGATCTCCAGACGCAGCTCGCGGGCCCGCGCCACGAACGCGTCGAAGTCCTCGATCGTGCCCAGGTCCGGGTGGACCGCGTCGTGCCCGCCCTCCGGCGAGCCGATCGCCCACGGCACGCCCACGTCCTGCGGGCTCGCCGACAGGGAGTTGTTCGGGCCCTTGCGATGGGTCACCCCGATCGGGTGGATGGGCGGCAGGTACACCACGTCGAAGCCCATCGCCGCGATGGCCGGAAGGCGCTGTGCCGCCGTACGGAAGGTGCCCGGCTTCGTCCGGCCGCGGACCTTCCGCACGCCCTCGGAGCGCGGGAAGAACTCGTACCAGGAACCGAAGAGCGCCCGCTCCCGCTCCACCCGCAGCGGCAACGCGGCGGAGGCGGAGAGCAGTTCGCGCAGCGGATGGCGCTCCAGGGCCTCCAGGACCCGGGGCGCGAGCGCTGCGGCGAGCCGCACCGCGGCCGGCCGGGACTCGTCGCGCAGCGCGTCCGCGACGGCGAGGACCGCCTCCCGGCCGCCGCCCTTCTTCGGCACGCCCTTCGCGGCGCGCTCGTGGAGCTCCGCGCCCTCGGCGAGGACCAGTTCGGAGTCGATCCCGGCCGGGATCTTGATCCTCGCGGTGTGCCGCCAGGTGGCCAGCGGATCGCTCCACGCCTCGACCGTGTACGTCCACAGGCCCTCGGCGTCGGGGGTGACCTCGGCGCCCCAGCGGTCGGTCCCTTCGGCCAACTCCCGCATCGGGGTCCAGGGGCCCGGCCGGCCCGACGGGCCGACCAGCACGACATTGGCGGCGACCGCGTCGTGCCCCTCCCGGAAGACGGTGGCCGTGACCTCGAAGGTCTCGCCCACCACCGCCTTCGCGGGGCGGCGGCCACAGTCGACCAGCGGGCGGACGTCCAAGACGGGAATACGTCCCATGAGCGGATTCACGGCATCACCTGACGGTTCGCGGGGGTGCGGGTGGTGTGCGCTCTTTCTAGCTCCGTCGAAGGCCGGTTGGTTGCGAGCATCGCCGCTCCTGTGCGCGTTCACTCGGATGGCGGGTCTGACGACGGTCCAGCGGGGTACGAGGAGGAACCTTCCCCCCGAATTCGGGTGGGCAATCCGGCGCTTTGTTAACTACTAGGGCGTAGCCGCACCGGCAAGAACTCGTCCCGGACAAGAAACCGGCCCCGTCCTTGTGGGACGGGGCCGGTTCCCCCCGGTTCCGGTCCGTGGCTCCGGCTCCGGGAGGTCTTCGATTTCCGGGGCGGCGGAGGTCAGACGGACTTCTCCGCGGCGCCCTCTTCCGGGCCCTCTTCCGGGTCCTTCTCCGGGTCGCCCGACCACACGTGCCAGGGCTGCCGGGCCACCCACTCCTCCACGGCCGCCGGCGCCACCCCCAGCGCCTCCGCCGACTCCCCGTCGTCGCCCGCGAACAGCAGCGGATCGCCGCCCGCCGCCAGATGCTGGTAGACCCCTGCCACACCGGCCGCAGTCTCCGGCCCGGCCAGCCGGGCGAGGCCCCGCTCGAACGCCTCCGGCCGCAGCGGCACATAGCGCACCGCCCGCCCGAGCCCGCGCCCGAAGGCCGCCGCCAGTTCGGCGCCGGTCAGCGCCGCCGCCCCGCCGATGTCGAAGGTCCGGCCCGTCAGCCCGTCCCGGGTGAGCGCCGCGTACGCCGCCTCCGCCAGCTCCCGGTGCGACAGCCACGCCGCCGGCAGGGCCTCCGGCAGCGGATAGGCGAGCACGCCGTCGTTCACCAGCTCCGGCCCGTTCCACGGCGAGAACAGGTTGTCCAGGTACACCGGCGGCCGCAGCACCACCAGCGGCACCCCGCTGCTCCGGAACACGTCCTCGGCGACGCGCCGCGTCTCGAAGGCCGGCACCGACGTCGGGGCCTGCGGCAGCCGCGTGTTGGCGTTGAACACCAGGCGCGCCACGCCCGCCTCGCGCGCCGCCCGCGCGAGGTTCTCCGCGTACCGGCGCACCAGCTCCGCGTCGTACACCAGCGGCATCGTCACGAACGCCTGCGCCACGCCCTCGAAGAGCCGCCGCACGGCCGCCGGGTCGCCGAGCCCGCCCGCCGTGAACTCGGCGCCCGGCAGCGCCGGACGGTCCCCGTCCGGGCGGCGGGTCAGCGAGCGGACCCGGTGCCCCCGCTCGGCGAGCAGCCGGGCCACGGCGCCGCCCTGGAAGCCGGTCGCGCCGACCACGGCCACCGGCATCGACTGCCGCTTCGGATTCTGACTGCGCATGAGCGGAGGAGGCCCTTCGATAGGCTGGGGGAACCGCTGCCGTTCCCGCCTCCTTCCAGGCTCGGACGGCGGCCTGGTCCGTTCAATTAACAAAATGGGGCGGAAATTGAAGGATCGTCCATGGAATCCGAGAACACCGAGAGCGCCAAGAGCACCGAGAACCACGACCTCCTGAGCGAACTGCTCAAACCGCTCCGGCTCACCGGCGTCTTCGACAGCCGCTGGCACGTCAGCGCCCCCTGGGCCATCGAGGGCGACGCCGAAGAGGAGTGCGCCGTCCTGCACTACGTCGTCGAGGGCGGCTGCTGGATCACCGGCGCCGGCCGGCCCCCGTTCCACCTGAGCGCCGGCGACCTCGTCCTCTTCCCGACCGGCGCCGCCCACCGCCTCGCCGACTGCCCCGACCGCCGGGGCGTCCCCCTCAAGGCCGTGCTGCCCGGGCGCCGGCCCGGCACCTCCGGCGAGATCCGCATCGACGGCAGCGGCGTCCGCAGCCGGCTGCTGTGCGCCGGACTCCACTACGACGCGAGCGCCGCCACCGGCCTCTACCGCTCCCTGCCCGCCGCCCTCGTCCTCGACCGCGCCCAGGTCGACCGCGAGCCGCTGCTCCGCGACACCCTGCGCCTGCTCGCCGCCACCGACCGGCCCGACGGACCAGGCGACCGCCTCATCACCCTGCGCGCCTTCGAGATGGCCCTCGTCCTCGCCCTCCGACCGCTCCTGCGCCAACTCGCCGCCAACCCCGCCGCGCTGCCCGTCCTGCGCCACCCCGGCATCAGCCGCGCCCTCGTCGTGATCGCGACCCGGTTCGCCGAGCCCTGGACGATCGACGCGCTCGCCCGCGAGGTCGGCATGTCCCGCTCCGCCTTCACCGCCGCCTTCCGCGACCTCGTCGACGAGCCCCCGGCCCGCCACCTCACCGCCCGCCGCATGCAGGAGGCCGCCCGCCTCCTCACCGACACCACCCTCCCCCAGTCCGCCGTCCCCGCCCGCGTCGGCTACCAGAGCGCGGTCGGCTTCCACCTCGCCTTCCGCAAATGGTTCGGCATGACGCCGGGTGAGTACCGGGCGGGGGTCGCGAGCGCGGCCTGAACACGCTCCCCCTGCGCGCCCCCGGTTCGCGCCCTGGTCCGACGCGCCGGTCGCGCCTAGGCTCCCGGGGCGGAACCCGCGGACGCACAGCGTGGTGCTTCCGCTCCGCTCCGTCACGGCCTGCGAAGGTGGAACACGTGAAGGCAATCCGTCGATTCACCGTGCGTCCCGTCCTCCCCGACACCCTTCGACCCCTCGCCGAACTGGCGCGCAACCTGCGCTGGTCCTGGCACGAGCCCACCCGTGAACTCTTCGAGACCGTCGACAGCGCCTATGACGGCACCGACCCCGTGCGGGTGCTCGGGCGCCTCGATGCCGGGCGGCTCGACGCGCTCGCCGCCGATTCCGGATTCCTGGAGCGGCTGCGGGCCGCGGCCGAGGATCTCGACCGTTATCTGACCGAACCCCGTTGGTACCAGCGGCAGTCCGAGGCGGCCGGGCTGCCCGCTTCGATCGCGTACTTCTCGCCCGAGTTCGGCGTCGCCGCCGCGCTGCCGCAGTACTCCGGCGGGCTCGGCATCCTCGCCGGGGACCATCTGAAGGCCGCCAGCGACCTCGGCGTCCCGCTCGTCGGTGTCGGACTGCTCTACCGGCACGGCTACTTCCGGCAGTCGCTCTCGCGCGACGGCTGGCAGCAGGAGCACTATCCCGTCCTCGATCCCGGCGAGCTGCCCGTCACGCTGCTCCGAGAGGCCGACGGCAGCCCCGCCCGGGTCACCCTCGCGCTGCCCGGCGGGCGCAGTCTGCACGCCCAT
Organism: Streptomyces sp. NPDC003943; assembly: GCF_053605265.1. Classification (NCBI taxonomy): domain Bacteria; kingdom Bacillati; phylum Actinomycetota; class Actinomycetes; order Kitasatosporales; family Streptomycetaceae; genus Streptomyces; species Streptomyces sp. NPDC003943. The sequence continues at coordinate 61,630 of NZ_JBSGIW010000039.1, forward strand.
CTGTGGCTGGCGCAGGTCGGCCGGGTGCCGCTGCTCATGCTCGACTCGGACGTCGAGGAGAACGCGCCCGGCGAACGCGAGGTCACCGACCGGTTGTACGGCGGCGGCAGCGAGCACCGGCTGCTCCAGGAGATGCTGCTCGGCATCGGCGGCGTGCGCGCTGTCCGTACGTACTGCCGGCTCACCGGTACGCCCGCGCCCGAGGTCTTCCACACCAACGAGGGTCACGCCGGTTTCCTCGGTCTGGAGCGGATCCGCGAACTCGGCCGCGAGGGGCTCGACTTCGACGCGGCCCTGGAGGTCGTCCGGGCCGGCACCGTGTTCACCACCCACACCCCCGTACCCGCCGGCATCGACCGCTTCGACCGGGCCCTCGTCGCCCGCCACCTCGGCGAGGACGGCGCGCTGCCCGGCGTCGACACCGGGCGGATCCTCGCCCTCGGCGACGAGACCCCGCTCGGCGGCGAGCCCGGCCTCTTCAACATGGCGGCCATGGGGCTGCGGCTCGCCCAGCGCGCCAACGGCGTCTCCACCCTCCACGGGGGCGTGAGCCGCGCCATGTTCGCCGGCCTGTGGCCCGGCTTCGACCCCGAAGAGACCCCGCTGACCTCCGTCACCAACGGCGTCCACGCCCCCACCTGGACCGCCCCCGAGGTCGCCCTGCTCGGCGCCGACGCGAGCGACCGGGAGCTGTGGAAGCTGCGCCGGACCCTGCGCGAACGGCTCGTCACGGACGTACGGCGGCGGCTGCGGGCCTCCTGGCGGCAGCGCGGCGCAGCGGGCGCCGAACTCGGCTGGACCGACTCCGTCCTCGACCCCGACGTCCTCACCATCGGCTTCGCCCGCCGGGTCCCCTCGTACAAGCGGCTCACCCTCATGCTGCGCGACAGGGACCGGCTGCGGGCGCTGCTGCTGCATCCCGAGCGGCCGGTGCAGCTGGTCGTCGCGGGCAAGGCGCACCCCGCGGACGACGGCGGCAAGCAGCTCGTGCAGGAGCTGGTGCGGTTCGCCGACGACCCGCGGGTGCGGCACCGGATCGTCTTCCTGCCCGACTACGGCATGGAGATGGCCCGCGGCCTCTACCCCGGCTGCGACGTGTGGCTCAACAACCCGCTGCGGCCCCTGGAGGCGTGCGGCACCAGCGGCATGAAGGCCGCGCTCAACGGCTGTCTCAACCTGTCCGTCCTGGACGGCTGGTGGGACGAGTGGTACGAGCCGGACTTCGGCTGGGCCATCCCCACCGCCGACGGGGCCGCCGCGCTCGACGAGGAGCGCCGGGACGACCTGGAGGCCGCCGCGCTCTACGAGCTGATCGAACGCCGGGTCGCACCCCGCTTCTACGACCGAGGCGCGGACGGCGTCCCGGCCGGCTGGACCGCCATGGTCCGGCGCACCCTCGCCGACCTCGGCCCCAAGGTGCTCGCCGACCGGATGGTCCAGGAGTACGTGGAGCGGCTGTACGCCCCCGCGGCCGCCGCCCACCGCGCCCTCGGCCCCGCCGCCGCCCGCGAACTCGCCGCCTGGAAGGCCCGGGTCCGCGCGGCCTGGCCCAAGGTCTCCGTCGACCACGTGGAGGTCGGCGACGACCTCGCCGACGCGGAGCTCGGCGCGACCCCCGCCGTCCGGGTCCGCGTCGCCCTCGGCGAGCTGACCCCCGACGACGTCGAGGTCCAGGCCGTCACCGGCCGCGTCGACGCCGACGACCGCCTCCTCGACCCGCGTACGAGCATCCTGAAACCCTCGCCCGGCCCCGACCTGGAGGGCCGCCTCCCGTACGCGGGCGCCCTCTCCCTCGACCGCACGGGCCCCTTCGGGTGCACGGTCCGCGTCCTCCCCGCGCACCGCCTCCTCGCCCATCCGGCCGAGCTGGGCCTGGTGGCGCTGCCCACGGAGACGACGGGGGCGGGGGCGGGGGTGCTGCTGCGCTGAGGGGCACCCGCCCCGCGCCCTGTGGCACGCGTCGGACGGGACGGCGGCGTCGGAGAAGGCGACCGGTCATGCCGGAGGCGCGGGCGCGCGCGAAACGGCCGGCGGCCCCCGGGGTGTCTCCACCCCGGGGGGCGCCGGTCAGTACCCCCGTAACCGCATACTGCGGGTAGCCTACCCGTTCGCCGGGTTCCCGGACTG
>NZ_JBSGIW010000040.1:0-62880 GCF_053605265.1 Streptomyces sp. NPDC003943
GTGGAGGCCGGCGGCGCGGCGCCGGTCACCGTGCAGCCGACCAGCGAACCCCGGCTGCTGCTGTTCTTCGTCGGCGGCGAGCGGGCGGCTTCCCGCCCTCCGGCGCGGGCCGGGCTCCTCACCGGCCCGGCCGTCGGGCTGCTCTCCCTGGCCGGGCTCGTCTACGGAGCGGTGCAGGCCACCCGGCACGCCACCGGCCGGGGGCCGGCCGCACTGGTGCTCATCGTCGTCATGGCGCTGGCCTGGATCGGCTGGTGGGTGGGAAGCCGCTCCGGCCGTCCGGCCCTCGCGGTGACCTCGCTGGCGGTGCTGGCCGGTGCCGGCGGGGCGATGGCGCCCCTGTCCTCGTACTCCCCGGTGGTCGTGGGTGTGGCGGCGCTGTGTGCCGCCGGGCAGGTGGCGCTGCGGCCGGCGGCGGCGCTCACCGGACTGGGGGCCGTGACCGCGACCGTGGCGCTCGCCGTCGACGGAGACGGCTTCACGCCACTCCTGGCCGTCACGGCGGGCGGACTGTGCGGCCTGCTGCTCGGTGTCGTACGCCGCCAGCGCCAGGAAAGCCTCTGGGCACAGGCCGAGCTGGCCGTGGCCAGGGAACGCGGAGCCGTCGAGCACGAGCGCGCGGAACTGCTCGCCGAGCGCAACCGCATCGCCCGGGAGGTGCACGACGTACTGGCGCACACACTCTCGGCGCTCTCGGTGCAGATGACCGCCCTCGACTCCCTCGTCGAGGACGGCGCGGCCAGCGACGACGTACGAGAGGCGATCGGCCGGTCCCGCCGCCTGGCCGTCGAGGGCCTGGAGGAGACCCGCCGGGCCGTGCGGGCGCTGCGCGACGAGCCGGTCGCCCTGGCCGAGCGGATCGGCTCCCTCGCCGCCGGCGAAGGAGCCGCCTTCCGTGTGACCGGTACCGAGCGGCCGCTTCCGGCCGCCGTGGCCCTCGCGCTGGTGCGGGCGGCGCAGGAAGCCCTGACCAACACGCGCAAGCACGCGCCGGCGGCCCACGTCACCGTCGTCCTCGGCTTCCACGCGGCCTCCACCCGCCTGACGGTCACGAACACGGCCCCCGTGCCCGCCGCCCCGCACGGGCCCAGCACCGAACCGGCCGGCGAACTCGCGGCCACCGGCGGCGGCTACGGACTGACCGGGATGCGCGAGCGCGTCGAGCTCCTCGGCGGCACACTGACCGCAGGCCCGCACGAGGGCGGCTGGCGCGTGCGGGTGGAGGTCCCGGAGTGAAGGTGCTCATCGTCGACGACCAGACGATCATCCGCGACGGCCTCGTCACCATCTGCGAACGCCTCCCCGGCATCGAGGTCGTCGCCGTCGCGGGCGACGGCGAACAGGCCCTGGCCGCGGTCGCCGAGCACCGCCCGGACGTGGTGCTGATGGACCTGCGCATGCCCCGCATGGACGGCATCGAGGCCACCCGCCGCATCACCGCCGCTCACCCCGGGACGCACGTCGTCGTGCTCACCACCTACAGCGACGACGAGTCGATCCAGGCCGCGCTGGCCGCCGGCGCGCTCGGCTATCTCACCAAGGACGCCGCCCGCGAGGACATCGACCGCGCACTGCGGGCCGCCGGCCGGGGCCAGGCGCTGCTCGACCCCGCCGTCCACGCCCGCCTCGTCGCCCTCGCCCGGCAGCAGCCCGCCCCCGGCCCGGCGGAGCTGCCCGACGGACTGACCGCCCGCGAGGCCGAGGTCCTCGCCCGCATGGCCCAGGGCCTGTCCAACCGCGAGATCGCCCGGTCCCTCTTCGTCAGCGAAGCCACCGTCAAGACCCACGTCAACCGCGTCTTCGCCAAGACCGGCAGCCGTGACCGCGGCCAGGCCATCGCCTACGCCCACCGCCGCGGGCTCGCTTGAGCCCGGAGCCGGGAGCCGGGAGCCCGCAGTCCGTGAGCCCGGAGTCTGTGCCCCCCGGGCAGCGCCGCCGCCGCTGCCGCCGTACCGATCCGTCACCGGCTCCCGCGCCGATGGTCCGGCCCGTCGGGCTCCTCGCAGGGCCAGCCCAGGAGCCGGGCTCCGATGACGGCGGTCTGGAGGGTGTAGCGCTGGCCGGGCTCTCCGGGGTCGGCGCCCGTCAGCCTGTGTATGCGGTCCAGGCGGTACGTCATGGCGCGGACGCTCAGGGACAGGCGCCGGGCGGCCTCGGCGGCGACGCAGTTGGTGTCGAAGTACGCCGTGAGGGTGTCGATCAGCGGCTGGGCCCCGCCGCGAGCCTGCCGGAGCGGGCCGAGGACGCTGACGACGAGGTCCTCCATGGCCTGCCGGTCGCGGGTGAGGACCGGATAGACGAGGAGGTCCGCGGCGTGCAGGACCGGCTCGTCCAGGTCCATGCGGGCGGCGAGGTCGAGGGCGTTGAGAGCCTCCTCGTAGGAGTGGACGACACCTCCCGCGCCGGGGTGCGGGCGGCCGATGGCGATGTGGCCGCCGTCGGTGGCCGCGTACGCCAGCTTCGCGAAGTACGCGAGCACTTCGGGTTCGTCGCCGGGAGCGACGCAGATCAGCCGGCCGTCCTTGGTGGTGAGCAGGATGCGCCGGGCACCGAAGCGTGTGACGAGCGACGACTCGACGGAGCGCGAGACGGGATACCCGTCCCCGTAGGGTTCGGGCCCTTCGGCGACGGCGACCGCGTGGGAGTGCGAAAGCAGCAGTCCGAACCGTTCGGCACGCTCGGCGAGCCTCCCGAGGTCACTGCGCCCGTAGAGCAGGTCGTCGACGAACTCGCGCCGCGCCGCCTCCTCCTGACGTACCGCCAGGCGCTGCGCGCGTTCGTGCCCCTCGGCGAAGGCGTCGACGGCCTGCTCCACGACGGCCAGGAGTTGCCGGTGAGCCGCCTCGGGCAGGCCGGGGTGCGACGTCCGGGCGGCCGCGAGGTGGGCGCGGACCAGGGACCGCAGTCCGATGCCGGCCTCGGCGGCCTGCTCGCCGCGCGACCGCAGCGCCTCCAGCTCGTCGCGGGTCAGCCGCCGCCCTGTCGCGGAGACGCCGGCCAGCATCTCGGCGTACCCCTCCAGATAGTCCTCGGCCGCCGGCCTTCCCGACACGCTTCCTCCCCGGATCCTGATGCGCCCTTGACGATTTCCTGACGCGCGAGGATCAAGAGTGGCACGTCGTCGCAAGGGGGAACGCCACCGGCATCAAGGAGGCGTCGAAGACTGCCGGGCGACGGCAATGCGAAGGTGATCGCCGCGGCGTGAGGATGAGCCCGTCGGAGGCCAGGGCGTGAAGCCTGTGCCGGGCCACGGAAATCGCGACGTCTCAGAGGGCGGGGCCATGGGGGAGTTCCAGCACGCCGCCGTCGGGAGGTTGATCACCGCCCCATGTGAGCCCCGGGATCAGCCGAGACCACGGTGAGCAGCCCACAACGCCCCGGCACGGCTGGCGGCGTCGGAGACCAGGCTCGCCAGTTCGGGTCTGTCGGGGACGGGGAACGAGACGTATGCGCCCCGACCACCACCTGGTCTGCCATAGGCCTTCACGGCGAGGTGACCGTCCGGGAGGAGCCGGACGTTGAGTGTGGTCAGCGTGAATGCTTCACCGCGTCGAGTGTCCGTCCAGCGGAGCGCCTGCGGGATCGCGACATTGATCGCCAGAGCACTTACTTCCAGTTCGCTGCTCATGGACGGATGATCTCACGCGAGTCGCCGCAGGCGGCCGTCACCGGCTTGTGCAGCAGGCGGTTTGACCACGACTCGATGCGCGTCCTAGTCGCCGGTCGTGCCGTCGAGCAGCTCGCGCAGGATGTCCAGGTGGCCGTTGTGGCGGGCCGTCTCCTCGGTGAGGTGCAGGAGGATCCAGCGCAGGTCGACGTGGAGACCGCTGCGGACGGCCCGCCGGGCCTGCTCGTCCAGGCTGTTCGCGGCGACCAGTTCGCGGTAGCGGGCGCTCTGCTCCGCGTACTCGTCGAGCAACCGCGGGAGCGGGAAGTCGACGGCGATACGCATCTCGCGGTCGGGGTCCTCCTCGGTCCAGGGACCCTGGTCCTCCTCGCCGAGGAAGACCACCTGGAACCAGTAGTACTCGACCCAGCGGAGGTGATTGATCAGTCCGCTCATGGTCATCAGGGGCGAGCCCGGCAGGAGCGCCTTGCGGGCGTTCTCGGCGGAGACGCCGTCGCACTTGGCGCGGGCGGTGTCCCGGGCGTAGTCGAGGAACGTGGTGAGCTGGGTGCGCTCGTCCCACGCGGGCGGTGTGTCGTCGATTCTTGTCATCGCGCGAAGCCTCTCCGATCGCCGCGACCGGTGTCGAGGCATTAATCGAGGCCCCGACCCGGTCGCTCCGGCTCTCGTGGCTACTTGGCGTGCCAGAGACCGAGCTTGTTCCGCTCGGTACGCGCGGCCCGTTCGAGCGCGTCGGTCCGGCCGACGATGCCGTGCGGCAGGTAGCCGGAGCGGACGCGCAGTTCCCAGCCGTGCACCTGGACGGCCAGGGCTGCCAGGGTGAGGGCGTCCAGAGGGAGCAGCGTCCGCGGCGCCGGGTCCGCTTCTACGCCTTCCCGGTACTCGACCAGCCGGTTCACGAGGGCCTGCTCGAAGGCGGCCTGGTCGTCGTCGAGCAGGACGCGCAGCAGTCGCTGGTCCGGCGTCAGGGCGCCGGCCGCGTCCAGCCGTCCGGCGGCTTCGGCGCGCTCCTCGGCGTCGGGCTTGCGCAGGGGCACGGTCGGCCAGTCGCGGGGGAGGTGCCCGCTCGCCTCGGTCAGATAGGCGCAGAGCGCCTCCATCGCCGCCAGATCGGCCGGCGCCGACACCGACGTCAGCTTCGAGTACGGCACGCCGTCCCGGATGGCCGACGCGAAGTCCTCCCGCAGCAGCAGCCCGGTGACCCGCTGCCAGTCCCACACCAGTCCGCTGACCACGACCGCCGCGAAGGTGTCCAGCCACGTCCGCGCCGTGGGGGCCTCGTCGATGACGTCCTGGAAGGCGAGCTCCTCGCTCGTCAGCTCCTCGCCGACCAGCGGAAACCGGATCTCCTGGTCACCATTGGGATAGCAGCCGAGGCTGATCACCCCCAGCGCACACTCAGCCGCCGTGCGCAGTACGGCACGTGACGCGTCGTCGATTTCCGGCGCGGTCAGCGTGCGCGCGGCGGCGTGGTCGAGCAGCTCGTCGCCCATCTCCCGCAGCCGGTCGAGACGGAAGGAGCCGTAGCGCATGCTGTGCCACCGGCCGAACGCCCTTCCCTCGATGTCGTCGAGCGCCTGGGCGACGAGCTTCTCGCTCACCTCGTGAGGTGCCACTTCCTGCATGACTGACCGTCCGTTCATGATCGATCCCACCGGGAAACGGCACGTTACCAACGAGCTCGGACATCCCCGCCCGGGGGCCGGTCCCGCCGGGCACGGACTCACCCCGTAGCCGTGCCCGTGCCCGTACCGCTGCCGTCCGGACCGCGCCCTCGTACGGCTTCGAGTCGCGCCTCCGCCCGGTCCAGGAGCGTGTCCAGCACGACCGGATACGCGCTGTGGTTCATCCGCTCCGCCAGCAGGTGCGCGGTGGCGGCGATGTGCGGATGGGTCGCGGCGGGCAGCTCCGCGTACGTCGAGGTCCACATGTCCTCGTCCGCCTCCCGGGCCTCGTCCTTGATGGCCAGCGCACCCGCGTCCAGAGCGGCGAAGGCCAGAGCCAGGTCGATGAAGGCGTGGTACAGACCCACGGCGTCCGCGTCGCCGAAGCCCGCGCCGCGGAGGATGCCGAGGATCGTCTCGTCGACCTCGATCTCCCGGGGGCGGCCGGTGACGCGGCTGGCGGTCAGCAGCGCGGCCTGTGGATGGGCGAGATAGGAGGCGTGGATCGCCAGGCCGAGGCCGCGCAGGTCGGCGCGCCACCTCCCGGTCGCGGCCCAGCTGTCCAGCGCTCGCCCCATCAGCTCCTCGCCGACGGCCCGGGTCAGGTCGTCCAGGCCGGCGAAGTACCGGTAGAGGGTGCTCGGGTCGGCGCCCAGGGCGCTGCCCAGGCGGCGGGCGGTCAGCCCGGCACTCCCGTGCTCGCGCAGCATCCGCAGCGCCGTCTGCACGATCAGCTTCTCCGACAGCACGGTGCCCTGCCGGGTCGGCCGCCGCCTGCGCCGTTCCGTCTCCGGGACCACCTTCTTGGCCATCGCGCCCTTCCTTCCGGACCCTCACGCCCTCGCGAGCGTCCTTATGCCAACGCCGTAGACCTTAACCGGCGGTCTCGTGTTGCATCGAGCCGTCCCCGGGCGCCCGGCCCCGGGACCTTCCCGACAAGAGGGTGTGTGACATGCGCGTACTTCTCGTGGGTGCGGGCGGCGTCGGAACCGCCGTCACCCGTATCGCGGCCCGCCGTGACTTCCTGACCCACATGGTCGTCGCCGACTACGACCCGGCCCGCGCCGAGGCGGCCGTCGCCGCGATCGGGGACGAGCTGGGCCGGTTCAGCGCGCGCCGCCTGGACGCCTCCGACGAGGCCGAGGTGCGCCGCGTGCTGCGCGAGGAGCGCTGCGACGTGCTGCTGAACGCGACCGACCCGCGCTTCGTGATGCCCCTGTTCGACGCGGCGCTCGCGGCCGGCACCCACTACGTGGACATGGCGATGTCGCTGTCCGCGCCGCACCCGACCGCCCCGTACGAGGAGTGCGGGGTGAAGCTCGGCGACGAGCAGTTCGCCCGGAGCGCGGACTGGGAGCGGTCCGGCCGACTCGCGCTGGTCGGCATGGGCGTGGAGCCGGGACTGTCGGACGTCTTCGCGCGGTACGCGGCCGACGAACTCTTCGACGAGATCGAGGAGATCGGCGTCCGCGACGGCTCGAACCTGACGGTCGAGGGCCACGACTTCGCGCCCTCCTTCAACATCTGGACCACCATCGAGGAGTGCCTCAACCCGCCCGTGGTGTACGAGAAGGACCGCGGCTGGTTCACCACGGCGCCGTTCAGCGAGCCGGAGGTCTTCGACTTCCCCGCGGGCATCGGCCCGGTGGAGTGCGTGAACGTCGAGCACGAGGAGGTGCTGCTGATCCCCCGCTGGGTGGGCGCACGCCGGGTGACGTTCAAGTACGGACTCGGCGACGACTTCATCGCCAAGCTCAAGACGCTCCACGAACTCGGCCTGGACGCCACCGCGAAGGTCGCCGTCCCCGGCGCCCAAGGCCCCGTCGACGTCGCACCCCGGGACGTGGTGGCCGCGTGCCTGCCCGACCCGGCCACGCTGGGCGACCGTATGAAGGGCAAGACCTGCGCGGGCACCTGGGTCAGGGGAACGAAGAACGGCGCCGCACGCGAGGTGTACCTCTACCACGTCGTCGACAACGAGTGGTCGATGCGCGAGTACGGCTCCCAGGCCGTGGTCTGGCAGACGGCCGTCAACCCGGTCATCGCCCTCGAACTGATCGCGGCGGGCACATGGAAGGCCAACGGCGTCCTCGGCCCCGAAGCCCTGCCGCCCCGCCCCTTCCTCGACCTGCTCACCGCGTACGAGTCCCCCTGGGGCCTGCGCGAGGAGCACTGACCTGCTGGGCACCGCCCGGCCGGGGGCGGCGGCCGATTCGCACCCTGCCCGGCCCGAGACGCCGACCGGGAACGAAGTCACCAACGCCGCCTCGACGCCCGCCGCTTCGACGCCCGCCGCTTCGACGCGTGCCGCTTCGACGCGTGCCGGCTCCCTCGCTCAGCGACCATCAGTGATCAGGCGTGCCGCCGTGGCGGCGCAGGTAGGCCAGGACGGCGCGGACCCGGCGGTGGCCGCTGTCGCCGGCCGGCAGGCCCAGTTTGAGGAAGATGCCACCGACGTGTTTGTGGACGGCGTTGTCGGTGATGAAGAGCCGCTGGGCGATCGTGGAGTTGTCGTGCCCTTCGGCCATCAGCGCCAGGACCTCGCGTTCGCGGGGGGTGAGGGCGTCCACGGGATCTCCGCGCCCGGCGAGGAGCTGGGCGATCACCTCGGGGTCCATGGCCGTGCCGCCGGCGGCCACCCGGCGCAGTGCGTCGGTGAACTGTGCGATGCGGCTCACCCGGTCCTTGAGGAGATAGCCGATGCCGCCGCGGGTGTCGGAGAGGAGACGGCCGGCGTACTCCTGCTCGACGTACTGGGACAGGACCAGTACGGGAAGTCCCGGGTGGTCGCGGCGGGCCTGCAGCGCGGCCCGGATGCCCTCGTCGCGGAAACTCGGAGGCAGCCGGACGTCGACGATGGTGACGTCCGGGCGGTGGGCCTCGACGGCGGCGAGGAATCCGGGGGCGTCATCGGTGATCGCGGCCACCTCGAAGCCCTGCGATTTCAGGAGGAGTTCGAGTCCGGACGCCAGCAGGACGTTGTCCTCGGCGATGACTACACGCACGGCAGCTCCACGGTGACGGTGGTCGGCCCGCCCGGCGGGCTGATGATCTTCATGGTGCCGTCCAGGGCGGCGGCGCGGCGGCGGATTCCGTCCAGGCCGCTGCCCCGCGACGCGTCGGCCCCGCCGGTCCCGTCGTCGGTGATCTCCGCGGACAGCGTCGGGCCGTCGCGGGTGACGCGGACCGCGGCCCTGCCGGCCCGGCTGTGCCGGGCGATGTTCGCGAGCGCCTCGGTGACGGCGAAGTAGGCGACCGCTTCGACCGCGGCGGGGACCGCACCGAGTTCGCCGACGTCGATGCGGGTCGGCACGCCGGTCCTGGTGGCCAGGGTGCCGAGCGCGCCGGCGAGTCCCTGGTCCGCCAGGACCGGCGGGTAGATGGTGCGGATGACGGAGCGCAGCTCGGCCATCGCCTCCTCGGTCTCGTCCTGCGCCTGCCGTATGAGCGCGGCAGCCGCGTCGGGGGACCGGGGAAGACTCTGCCCGGCCACGGCGAGCCGGATGGCGATGGCCACCAGCCGGGCCTGGGTGCCGTCGTGCAGGTCGCGCTCGATCCGGCGGAGTTCCGCGCCGTGCGCCTGCAGTACGTCCGCGCGCGTCCGCGTCAGCTCGACGACGCGTGCGGCCAGTCGTGCCGCGGGCGACGGCGCCAGGACCGCCAGGCAGCACCGCGCGTGCACCCGGGCGAGCGGTGGCAGGGCGATGGCCGCCAGCGCCGCGAGGGTCAGGAACTGCGCCAGGTTGAGCGTCACCGCGGAGGCCCAGCTGTCGATCCGGACACCGAACAGCAGCAGCCGTGGCGGATCCGACGCCGGAAACGCCCACCACCCCACGCTGACGACAAAGGTGAGGAGCAGGTTGCCCAGGCACAACAGGGCGAGTACGCCCGCGGGCAGGCCGGTGGCCACCTGCGTCACGAGCCACACGGGTGCGCGGCGCCGGGCATACGTACGCGACTCCACCGGTCGGCCCAGCAGCGCCCCGGCGCGCCGGCGGTGACGCTCCGCCCAGGGAGCCGCCAGCGATGGCAGGCACAGCAGCGGTGCCGCCACGAGCGTCACCGTCGCGGTCAGCAGAGTGCCGAGCAGGTAGCGCCCGCTGCGCCCGGTCTGGATCAACCGCGCGCGGGCCTCACCGATCACGCCGTGCACTGGCTCGCCTTCGTGTCTCGTATGCCGTATGCCGTATGCCGTATGCCGTATGCCGTATGCCGTATGCCGTAAGTCGTCAGTCGTACGGGACCGGGGGAGCGGCCCGCAGACGCGCCACTGTACGGGCCGGGCGCACCCGCGGCACTACAGCCAGCTGTAGGTTTCAACCGGCCGCCTGTGGTAGCGACTTGTCATGCGACGCCTACCTAGCGTGGCAGCCATGACATCGACAACCCAGACCTCCGCGCCGCACCACGACCACCCTTCCCAGCGCCCCTCCCGGCGCCCCTCTGCGCAGCGCCACCGCCGGATCGGCCGACGATGGCTGGCCGTCGCCGCGGTCGCACTCGGCACAGCGGCCGTGGCCATGGCCGTCCAGCCATCGGACGGCACGGCCGCGCCGTCCGCGTCCGGCTACCGGCAGGACGACCTGCGCCGGGACACCGAGGCCCTCAGGGCGCTGGGAACCACCGGCGTCCAGGCGCGGGTGACCACCGCCTCCGGCCGGGATCTGGTCGCCACCGCCGGCGTCGCCGTGGCGGGCACGAACCGCCCGGTGCCCCGCGACGGCTACTTCCGGATCGCCAGCACCGGCAAGGCGCTCATGGCCACGGTGATCCTGCAGCTGGTCGACGAGGGCAGGCTGTCACTGGACGACACGGTGGACCGCCGGCTGCCCGGCGTGATCGACGGCAACGGCAACGACCCACGCAGGATCACCGTGCGTCAGCTCCTGCAGAACACCAGCGGCCTCCACGACGACCTTCCCGGCTTCGACACCCCGCAGCAGTACCACCAGCACCGCTACGACACCTACACCCCCGAACAGATCGTCGCCCGGGCGATGAAGCACCACCCGGACTTCGAGCCCGGCACCGGCTGGAGCTACTCCAACACCGGCTACGTCGTCCTCGGCATGATCGTCGAGAAGACCACCGGCCGGCCGTGGCAGGCCGAGGTCGAGCGGCGGATCCTCAAGCCGCTCGGCATGAACCACACCTATCTGTCGGGCACCACGTCCACCCTTCGCCGCCCGCACGCCGACGGCTATCAGGTCTTCCCCTCCGGCGAACGGACCGACGTCACCGAACAGCTCGTCCCCGACCTCGGCGGCTACGTCTCCACCACGGCGGACGTCAACCGCTTCTTCCAGGGACTGCTGGGTGGCAAGCTGCTGTCCGGCGCACGCATGGCCGACATGCAGAACACCGTCCCGGTCGACAAGCGGATCGAGACCTTCTGGCCCGGCGGCCGCTACGGCCTCGGCCTGGTCAGCCGCCCCCTCGCCTGCGGCGGCGCTTATTGGAGCCATGAAGGCGGCGAAGCCGGCTACATCACCCTGAACGGCGCCACGAAGGACGGCAGCCGCGCCGTCACCGTCTCCCTCTCCACCAGCTTCAACGACCTCGAGAACACGCTCCGCCAGCACAGGGCCGCCAGCGACCTCGTCAACCGCGCGCTGTGCGACACCGCCAGCAGGCGACAGGGAAAGTGACCGCCGGAGGCGGGCGCGGCCGAGAACGCGGGCCGGCAGTCACCGAGGCTGGAAGAACGCGAGCATCTTCCGACTGGCGTCCGGCGACGTCAGGATCGCCTGAACGTGAGCGGACTGACGGCCCACCGCGCCGGTGCGCTCGAACATCTCGCGTTCGTATTCCCGGACGGCGGCGGGGAAGTCGTCCGGGTGCGCGGCCAGCGCGAGGCCGAGCAGCGCGCCGTCGAGCAGCGCCATGTTGGCACCCTGTCCCACCGGCGGCATCAGATGCGCGGCATCGCCGATCAGCGTGACGCCCGGTGTCGACGGCCAGGTCAGGCCCACGGGGAGAGCCGTGATCGACCGCGGCTGGATCGAGTCGTCGCAGGCGGCGATCAGGGCGGTGAACCGTGGGTCCCAATCGGCGAACAGCTCGATCAGCCGCGACCGGGCGGCGGCCGGGTCGTCGAACGGGATCCCGCTGGTGGCGAACCAGTCCTCGGCGGTGTTGAAGCTCAGGTAGACGCGCACGCGCCCGTCCCCGTTGCGCTGCGCCGCCAGGGACTGGCCGCTGCCGAGCACCCAGTAGTTGCCTCGTCCGACCATCGTCGCGAGGTCGGGGTGGGTGCGGTCGATGTCGGGAATGCCGAGCTCGACGACGTTCTGGCCGGTGTGCGCAGGCCGGGCGTCGGTGAGGAGCGCACGGACCCGGGAGTTCGCGCCGTCGGCGCCGACCAGCAGGTCGTACGTCGCGCTGCTGCCGTCGGTGAAGTGCAGCAGGCCGCCGCGGTCGGCGTACTCGAACGCGCGCCCCCAGCGCACCGCGTGTTCGGGGAGGGAGTCGAGCAGCAGGTCGCGCAGATCGGCGCGGTCGACCTCGGGTCGCTCGAGTGGGGCGTCGTCGGGCGTGTCCTCCTGGAGCAGCAGGGTGCCGTCCGGCTCGAGAAGCCGCAGGTCCTGGCCTTCCCGGCGGGCAATGGCGTGGAACCGGTCGATCAGGCCGGCCTCGCGCAGCGCCCGCTGCCCGGTACCGGAGTGCAGGTCGAGCATGCCGCCCTGACCCCGTGCGCCGCGCGACGGCTCGCGTTCGTACACGACGGCGTCGATTCCGTTCATGTGCAGCACACGGGCGAGAGCCAGGCCGCCGAGACCGGCTCCGACGATGGCGATGGACATGGTGCCTCCCCTTCGATACGCCGTATTGGTCGATACACTGTATCGCGCCATGCGATGTATGGTGAGCGGCATGTTGGTGTGGGAGAGACCGGAGCCACCGGAACGGCCGGTGCCGGCCCGGCTGGACCGGGACCGGATCGTGCGGGCGGCGATCCAACTGGCCGACGCGGACGGCCTGGAGGCGGTCTCGCTGCGCAAGGTCGCCGCCGTGCTGGGCGTCGGACCGATGCGGCTGTACGGATACATCGCAGGCAAGGACGAGCTGCTCGACCTGATGGTCGACGCGATCCACGCCGAGATCCGGCCGGTCGGGGACGGCTGGCGAGAGGTGCTGCGATCTCTTGCCGAGACCACCCGGCAAGCCGCTCACGAGCACGAATGGCTCGCCGATCTGCTCGGCGGACGACCGCAGCTCGGCCCGAACGCGCTCGCCAGGGGAGAGGCCGTGGTGTCCGCACTGAAAGGCGTCGACGTCGACTCCGTCATGCCGGTGGTCACCGCGGTCGACGCGTACGTGATCGGCGCGGTACGCCGGGAGATCGCCGAGCGGCGTGCCGAGCGCGCCACCGGCATGGACGAGAAGCGCTGGCAGGCCTCCCTCGGCCCCTACCTGGAGCGGACCTTCGCCACCGGCCGATTCCCCGCCCTGGCCACGGTGGTACACGACGCCGCCCACCTGGACGCCGACCAGACCTTCCGGATCGGCCTCGACTTCCTCCTCGACGGCATCGAAGCCCGTATCTCGAAGTGACGTGACGAGCCGCTGACCGGACGAAGCCCCAGCCACGAAGCCGGGCGGTGCTGCCCTTCTTCAGGCGGGCCGGACGGGGGCCGGGATGCGGGCCAGAAGCTCCCCGGCGATCTCCTTCAGCTGTGCGGTGATCGCCTCCGGGGAGCGCCGCGGACCCCCGTCCTCCCAGTGCGCCGCCACCGCGTCGATCACGGGGTTCAGCTCCTCGCAACGCCCATAGGCCTCTGCCACGTTGTAGAAGATGAGGGCGATGCCGTCCGCGGGGTCGAGCCAGCCGCCGACGATCTCGGAAGCCCACCAGCGGGCGAGCGCCAGTCGGCCTTCCCAGTATTCCTCGGGCGGGTGGAAACCGAAGCCGAGCTCGTCCATCACCCGGCCGAACAACTCCGGGGCCAGATCGTGCTCGCAGCGGTTCAGCGCGGCGAGGTGCAGCAGGGACGGTGTGCCGAGACCGGCGCACAGGGCACGCAGAGCAGCCTCGGTCAAGAGCTCGGCTTCACCGTGCCGGCCGTCGACCCATGAGTGGGCGATCTCCCGCAGTTCCCGCACCGCGTCAGCCGGTGTTGCCGGCGCTTCCCCCAACGACATGGCGGAATACTGCCACGCGCCGCCGAGTCCGTCGTGCTCAGCGCGGGCCTGGGGTTTCACAAGTGCTGCTGGGGCACCCCCGGCTTGTCGTCGCGGCCGTCCCGTGGTGCGAAGGCGGCGAGGACCTCGGCGTCGGTCGCGCGAGCGTTCAGGAAGTAGTCGGCCCACTCGGTGATCTCGGGGTAGGACGAGTCCTGGCGGAGCTGGTCGGCTGCGGCCCGGAGATCGAAGTGCGTCGTGCGGAGTTCGACGCCCGGGCCCAGGAGGGCCCACTGGGCACCGGCTCGTCCGTACGGCATGCCGATGCTGCCGGGGTTGACCACGAGCCGGCCGTGAGCGAGGCGCACGAACGGCATGTGGGTGTGGCCGCAGACCACGGTCCGGATGTCGGCATCGAGGTCTTCGAAGACTTCCTGCCAGCGGTCGAGGCGGGAGTCGACCAGGACGACCTCCTCGTCGTCGCGAGGGGTCGCATGGCAGAACAGCACCTTGCCCAGGCCCTTCACGGGCAGGGAGAGCGACCGTGGCAGCGAGCCGAGCAGGTCGAGATGGTCCTCGCGAAGCTGTTCGGCCGCCCAGGGGGCGATCGGGTCGGGGATCGTGTCGCGTTGGCCCCGGCGGTATTCGAGGAGTTCACGGTCGGCGTTGCCGCTGATCCAGAGGACGCGCTCGCCGAGGCTGGTCAACAGGTCGAGAACCTGGGTCGGTTGCGGGCCGGCGGTGATGTCGCCGGTGAGCACGATGTGGTCGGCGGAGCCGACGTCCGGTTCGGCCAGCACCGCCTCCAGGGCAGGCAGCACTCCGTGGATGTCGGACAGGACGGCTACTCGATTCAGCATGGTCACCACTGTGGAACGAAGTCAGCCGAGCGGTGCGATCTTTCGCCCGCCGCGTAGTCCGAGGGCCCGGAGCGTGGTCGCCGGGGCGCGAGCCCTTCCAGGAGGCACCGGCCGGTGGGCGAGTCGCGTGTGAGCGGGACTCGCCCCGTGGCAAGGGCTCGCGACGGCGCGGGACCACGTGGTCGTTCCACCCGACCGGGTGAAGCCGGGGTCTCGACGCGGCGATGAGTCTGGCGTCGCCCGCAGGTCTGACTCTTGATGGAGACAACCAACGCGTCGGGAGTACGGCATGGGCCTCATCCACATCGAGCTGTTCGCGACCCTCGATCTCGTCGGGCAGGCGCCCGGCGGCCCCGACGAGGACCCGCAGGGGTTCCCGTTCGGCGGCTGGCAGGCGCCGCTGCTGGACGAGGCCACCGGGGCACAGGTCGGCGCCGCGTACGAGGGCACCGACGCCCTCCTGCTAGGCCGGCGGACGTATGACATCTTCGCCGCCTACTGGCCGCACCAGGAGGGAGGCGAGGACAACGAGATCGCCACGCTCTTCAACAGCGTCCCGAAGTACGTGGCCTCCCGCGGCAGGCCCGACCTGTCATGGGCCGGCTCCACGCAGCTCGGCCCGGACCTGGCCGGCGCGGTGCGCGAGATCCGGGACCGGCACGAGCACGTGAAGGTCGTCGGGAGCCTGAACCTGGTGCAGAGCCTCCTGCGCGAGAAGCTCTTCGACCGTCTCGACCTCTGGGTCCACCCGATCGTGCTCGGCGTCGGGAAGAAGGTGTTCGACGGCGGCGCGGTGCCCACCAACCTCACCCTCCTCGAGCCCCCGGCAGCCGGCCCGAAGGGCACCGTGTACCTGCGCTACGGGCTCGCCGACGGCACGCCCGCGACGGGCGACATGAGCGCACCCGACCGCGGTCTCGGCCGCGACGACTGAGGCCGCCCCGCACCGGCCTTCTACAACTGTGCGTGCGGTCGGCGTTCGGGGCGCGGCGGGCCGGAGGCCGATCAGCCGGCCCGCCAGGCGTCGCGAGAACGCAAGTGCGGGACCGGCTGGGGCGTCGGCAAGGAACGGTCCAGCCGGTGCGCCCGCCCGGCCGGAAACCGGAGCCGGTCAGAGCACGCCGGGGCGACCCATCAGCCGCGTGAGGTACTGGTACAGCGGCCGGTCTGTCCGCCCGGGAGCAGCCTTCCGGGCGGAGCGCGCGGTCGGCTGGGTCTCGCAGTTGACTACGGTGTCGGTTCCGCCTTCGCCGTCGCAGTCGTCGATGCCGGCCTGCCCGTCGAGGGCGTCGTCGGCCGGGCCACCGCGCAGGTAGTCGTTGCCGTCGCCGCCGCGCAACGAGTCGCGGCCGCCGGCGGTGCCGAGGGTCTGGGACCAGTCGGAGTTGTCGCCGAAGATCACGTCGTCGCCGCCGCGGCCGTCGATGACGTCGTCGCCGGCGGTGGCGCCGGTGGGGTCGACGAGGCTGCTGTCGCCGATGAGGATGATCTCGCCGGTGGTGCCACCGGTGATCTTGTCGTTGCCGGAGCCGATGGCGGTGCCGCCGGAGGTGTGGTCGCCGACAGCGCCGAACGCGCCGTCCGTCCCCAGGTCGATCAGATCGTCGCCGCCGGCGCCGGTCGCGTTGCCGAACGGGGCGACGCTGTCGCCGGTGATGTCGCCGAGGGTGCCGGGGCCTTCGAGCAGCACGTCGTCTCCGGCGCCGGAGGCGGAGTAGTAGCCGAGGGAGTCGCCGATGATGACGTCTTCGCCGTTGCCGCCGATGATGCGGTCGGAGGCTCCGCCGTTGGCGTGGTCGCCGGCGTCGTCCCCGTACAGGACGTCGTCTCCGTCCCCGCCGACCAGGACGTCGGGGGAGGCCCCGTTGGCGGTGCCCTGCGCGGCGCCGTTGTCGCCGAGCAGGAAGTCGTCGCCGGTCCCGCCGTCGAGGTAGTCCCGGCCGGTGGGAGTGGTGACGTCGCCGGTGTAGGCGCGTTCGTCGCCGACGATGCCGTCGTTACCGGCGTCGCCGAAGATCCGGTCGTCGCCGGTGCCGCCGGCGATGCGGTCGTCGCCGTCCCCGCCGTGGATGTAGTCGCTGCCCCCCAGGCCGCAGATCAGGTCGTTGCCGCCCTTGCCGTCGATGACGTCGTTGCCGGGCGTTCCGATGATGACGTCGTTGCCGGGAGTGCCTGTGGTGCCGGTGACGGTGGCGGCGGCCTCGAAGCACGTGGGCGCGGCGGCTGCGGGGCCACTCGCGGTGACGGTGAGTGCCGCGGCGACGAGGACGGGGGAGCACAGAAGACCGATGGTCCGGCGGCGGGAGGCGGGGCGGAGGGCTGCTCTGGGGGTCATGCGAGGTGATTCCTTCCCGTGAAACGAGGAGGCCAGGAGGCAGGGACAGGGGCAGGGGGAATCGCCGGGGGCGATCGCGTTGTGCGATGTGTGCCCCGCCCCGAGCACCACCTGGATATACGGAGAGTGATTTCACCCGATGGGTCGGCGGCCGGGGCGGTCACTCCGCGGAAGGTGAAGGCCAGTCGGCTTCTTGCAGCGGGGGCTGCCCCCGCGGGTGTCGCCCGGCCGGACCCGTCCCGGGACGTACGGAGCGGGTTCGCTGGGCCCATGCGGCGACCGGGGGGCCTGCCGCGCCCAGGCCTGCGAAGAGTGCGCCGAGGAGTAGCCATCCGGTGTGCCCCAGCGGGATCGTGCGCGGTCCGGTAGCGGTCGGCCAGATTCCCCGCCGGTATGCCGGTATGCCGGTATGCAGGCCGCCAGGCCGCTGAGGCCGGCGACGTCAGAGGTGGGTGAAGACGAACTGGTACGCCGTGAGTCCGGCCATCGGGACGGCGGCGGCCTCGATGTGTCCGAGAGTGGCCGGCTTGGAGGCCAGGTGGGCAGCGGGTGAGACCGCGTACTCGGCGTATCCGGACGCGCGGCCGGGGAAGTTGACCAGGCCGAACACCTCGTCCCCGGGCCGCCACCGGGTGACACCCGGGCCGAGTGCCGTGACCACGCCGGAGATGTCGCTGCCCAGGATGAGCGGCGGCGTCCAGTTCGGCCGGACTGCGACCGGGAAGTTCTCGAAGCCGAGCCGCGCGTACCAGTCCGGCGGGTTCACACCTGCGGCGTGGACCCGGACCAGTACCTCACCCGGGCCGGGCTCGGGCCGGGCCACCTCCTCGTAGAGCAGCTCCTCGGGCTCGCCGAAGGCGTGCAGCCTGACAGCGTGCATCGTTGCCGTACCCATGGGTCCCTCCCTGAACGCCGATGCGGAGCACCCCGGATAGAATCCGGAGCACTGCTCCGGAACAGGTAACCGGAGCAGTGCTCCGGTTACCAAAGGTAAGGTTCCGCATGCCCATTGAGTCGCGCTCCGGCAAACCGCGCGCACCGCGCACCGACGCGCAGCGCAACCGTGACCGCATCCTGGAAGTGGCCGCGGAGGCCGTCGCGGAACAGGGAACGCTGGCCTCCCTGCGGGAGATCGCCCGGCGCGCCGACATCGGGCTCGGCACGCTCTACCGGCACTTCCCGAACCGGGACGCCCTGCTGGAGGCCCTGCTGCACCGGCGCTTCACCCACCTCGCCGAGCGGGCGGACGCCCTCGCCGCCACCCCGCCCGAGCGCGCGCTGGCCGAGTGGCTTTACGAGTTCACTCTCGGCGCGGGTGCCTATCAGGGCCTCCCGGCCACCCTCATGGCCACTCTGAACGACCCGCAATCACCCCTGCACGCCGTCTGCCTGACGATGCGCCAGGCCGGCGGTCGGCTGCTGGAGGCGGCCCAGAGATCAGGCACGATCCGGCCGGACGTGGCACCCATCGACCTGTTCGCACTGGCCAACGCCCTCAGCTGGATCGCCGACCAGGCCCCGACGCTCACGGAGCGCCGGGAACACCTCTTCCGCCTGGTGATGGACGGGTTGAGGCCGCAGTCCGACCACGCCTGACCCGCCACCCGTTGAGGGCCGGACCGTACGGCAGTGCTGCGGGGTGAATCCTTTCCGGGCCTGTCTGCCTCTTGTGTGTGTTCCGGCCGGACGGGCCGGCGGAACCGGGAGGAGACACTCATGATGGTTACCGGTCTCGTGGTGATCGGAGCGCTGCTCGTGGGCGCGTGCAGCTGGCATCTGATGCGGCGTTACAAGGGTCGAAGCTGACCAGCCACGACCACAACTATGTCCATGACCATGACCATGACCGTGATCACCACCTGCGCCCGCGTGCGGCGCGCCTCGCCGACTACGAGTTGCCCATGAACCCACGTTTCCGTTGGCCGGACGAGCGGCTCATCAAGGCCGCTCAGGACGGCGATGTCACTTCGCTCACCACTGTGGTCATGGAATCGCAGCCTCACGTCCGCAAATTCGCCCTGTCGCTGTGCGCCTCGCCGCAGGACGCGGAGGACGCGGCGCAGGAGGCTCTGATCATCCTCTACCGGAAGATCGGCACCTTGCGGGCCACGGGCGCGCTTGCCTCGTGGATGTTCCGGATCGTGCGGAACGAATGCCTGCGGCAGGTACGGCTGCTCGTCTCGTCGCACGGCGAGGTGCCGGCCGAACCGGAGGGGCCTGTGCAGCCGTCCGCTGAGGACGCGGTGCTGCGCGGGCTGGAGGCGGAGCGGATCGCGGCCGCGGTCTCGGCTCTGCCCCGCGACCAGCGTCAGGTCCTGATCATGCGGGACGTCCAGGGGCTGCCGGGCAAGACCGTCGCCCGTGCGCTCGGACTGAGCACGGCAGCGATGAAATCGCGGCTGCATCGGGCCCGCGCAGCGCTGCGGCACGCACTGGCAGCGGCTGACCAGGCATCAGATCAAGCCGTCGGCCGACCGGCCGAAGGAGGAGACTCATCATGAAGACCGTAACGCCCGTAACGCCCGTGCGGGAGGCGAACGACCCGACCACAGCACAGTCCGCGGCGCCAGGGATGAACTTCGCCAGCAAGTCCGTCCCGCGCCACCTGGCGCGCGGCGCCATCGGTTTCGGGCTGATCATCGGCTCCATCGCCCTCGTGCCGGTCGCCGGCCCGGCCACCCTGCTGGCGGCCCCGTTGGCACTGATCGCCTTCCGCGGCTGCCCCACCTGCTGGATGGTCGGACTGGCCCAGACCGTTTCCCGCGGCCGTCTGGAGCGCCAGTGCGTGGACGGCGTGTGCACCCTCACCAAGGCGCACCCGGCGGCACAGCCCGCGGGCGAGCCGGCAGCCGGCATCAAGGCCCCGGCCGCCTCCCGGTGACGAGGCGTCGGCCCGGGGACGTATGCCGCCCGGCCCGCCCGCGGGCCGAAGGACCGGCCCCCGGCCGGCGTCCTCTGCCCGGCGGGAACGCGGAAACGATCCCCTGTCACCCGGACGGATGGGGGCCGGACCGGGGACGCGCCGAGGCCGCGCCCGGCCCCGACAGCCGCGTCGAGCCGACTGCGGGGTGAGAGGCTCAGTGCCCGGCGGGGCCTGCGGGGCGAACCGGGAGCGTCTCGGTGCTGTTGCCGATGAAGCTGCGCTGATGGGGCAGTTCGGTCTCGGGGACGGCGAGGTCGAGGTCGGGGAAGCGGGTGAAGAGCGCCTCCAGGGCGATGGTGGCCTCGAGGCGGGCGAGCGGGGCGCCCATGCAGTAGTGCGCGCCGTGGCCGAAGGAGAGGTGCCGGGCCGTGCCGGGGCGGGTGACGTCGAAGCGGTCGGCGTCCGGACCGTGGAAGGTCTCGTCGCGTCCGGCGGCGGTGTAGCCGGCCAGGACGGGGGTGCCCTGGGGGATCACGGTGTCGCCGAGGGTGAGGTCGCGGGTGGGGTAGCGGAACGGGAACCAGCTGACCGGGCTGTCCCAGCGCAGCGTCTCGTCCACCACGTCCGACCAGGTCGCCTTGCCTTCCAGGACCAGCGCCAGCTGGTCGCGGTGGGTGCACAGCGCCCGTACGGCGTTGCTGATCAGGTTGAGGGTGGTCTCGTGGCCGGCGACCAGCATCAGGCGCATCGTGCCGATGAGTTCGGCCTCGCTGAGCCGGTCGCCCTCGCCGTCGCGGGCGGCTATCAGGGCGCTGGTGAGATCGTCGCCGGGAGTGGCCCGGCGGGCGGCCGCGATCGTGCCGAGCAGCTCGACGAGCTCGCGTACCGCGGCCATCACCTCCGCAGGAGTGGTGTCGGTGGCGATGATCACCGTGTAGGTGAGGTCGTGCAGCCGGCCCCGGTGCTCCGGGTCCACGCCGAGCAGCTCACAGATGACGCTCAGCGGCAGCGGCAGCGCGAAGTGGGTACGCAGGTCCGCGATGCCGTCGGGGTGCTCCGCCGCCGCTCGGGCGAGGTCGTCGAGGAAACCGGCGGTCAGCTCCTCGATGCGCGGCCGCAGCCGCTCCACCTGGCGGGCGGTGAAGGCGTTGCCGACGAGAGAGCGCAGCCGGCGGTGGTCGGCGCCGTCGGCGGTGTGCATGCCCTGGGCGTTGGCGAAGACCCGCAGCGGCCAGTCGGCGGGGATCGTGCCGTCGCTCAGAGCCGGGCAGTGGCGGGCGTCCTTGGCCACATCGGGGTGGGAGAGGAACTCCTTGAGCGCGTCGTGCCCCAGGACCACCGCCGCGGGTACGCCGCCGGGCAGGACGATGTCGGCAACGGGCCCCCGGGCCCGCAGCCCGGCGTTCAGGGCGTGCGGACAGCCGCCGGCGGGGTCGACGACGTGGGCGGGTGCGGGCGAGGGGGAGTGGCTGGACAAGCGGGGACTCCTGACCGTAATGAACGAATACCGGCCAACAGTGCGACGCCGAAGGCCGGTTGTACAAGTCCCTCTCGGCCGGCGCCTTCCGATGCCGTCGCCGCCCCGGTCGTGGCCGATACTGCCCGCATGGGGGAACACGACATCCTCCGGGTACGCCTCCGCGCGGCCCTGCGCGCCGACGACCCGTGGCTCGCGCTGTACACGCTGAACACCGACCGGCCCCGACGTCTCGCCGAGGCGGTCGAGGAGCTGTACCGATCGGACGCGGACGGGGCCGCCTTCCGCCCGTACCTCACCTGGCTCCTGCGGAACCTCGGGGATCCTGGCGACCTCGTGCTGCTGCGTCTGTTCGCCGAGCCGACGCTCTCCGCCGATGTCCGCCAGGACCTGCTGAGGGCCGTCGTGGCGCGCGGGCTGCGGCTGCCGGCCGAGCTGCTGCACACGTACGCAGAGGAGGCCAGGGCGTCCGGCAGGGGGGACGCACGTGCCGGCGGCTCGTTCGCTCCCGAGTTCGTCGACGCCATCGGGCTCTCCGGCGACCCGTCGTTCGTACCGCTCCTCGGCGCGCTCCTCGACGACCCGGCCGCCCCGCGCGGCCGCGCCGCGCTCGCGCTCGGCCGCCTCGGAGCCCGCGAGTGGACGGTCCCGATCGCCGAGCGGCTGTCCGAGGTGTCCGGGCTCGACCACACCGCGTTCGTCGTCGCGCTGGAGCTGATGGGCGATCCCGCCGCAGTTCCGCACCTGCTTCGTTGGCTGGCCGAGAGCGGTGAGGAGCGGGTACGCGACGTCCACCTCGCACTCGTACGGCTCACCGGACGCGACCCCCTCCTGCCGGAGCGGGCGAACGGGGCGGCCTACGCGGCGGCCGTACGCGCCGCCTGGGCGGACGGCCGCACCGAGCGAGCTCCGGTGGTGGTCCGGGACCTCGTCGTGGAGTCCGGCACGCGGGCCCGGTTCTCCGTGAACGGGGGAACGGGCCGGATCCGGGTCGCCTTCGACCCGCCCGTGCCCGGCTCCACTTGGCCGCGCTGGAACCGCTCCCTGACGTTCGACGGAAAGCAGCTGTACGGGGTCGGCTCACCCTGTGGCACGTGCGAGCTGGGCCTGAGGCTGCTGGACTGGCCGGACGGCGAGGCGACCCGGATCGCTGCCCGCATGCGCGGACGGCTGGTCGACCTGGACCGGCTCGACGCCGCGCTGCTCGTCGAATGGAGCCCCGTGCTCGGTGAGCTGGAGACCGGTCACTACCGCGCCCTCCTGCTCGACCTGCCGTTGGAGCGGGTGGACGAACCGGCCCGGTCGTGGTGGTACCGCCGTGCCGCGGCCCGGGCGGAGGCGGACGGCGACGATTCCGCATACGGCGACGACCGTCCCGAGGAGTGCTGGCCCGGCGTCGCGCACTTCCAGCTCACGGCGCCCGTTCCGGGCGGCCGGATCCCGTCCGCTTACGGTGCACTCCTGCCCTCGCAGCCGCCCGAGGCGCTCGACGCGACGACCGTCGCCCGGCACGCGGCCGCCATCGCGGCGGGGGAGCGGCCCGCCGCCGTGGTCCTCGGCTGGATCGACGACCGGTACGTGGAGGCACGGCACGAGGAGCGGTGGCTCGTCGGGGTGGTGCTGGACGGTCATCACCGGCTTGCCGCGTACGCGGCCGCCGGAGTGCCCGCCCGGGTGCTCCTGATCGCCCGCGTCGGCGGGGGCGGTGGTGCGGACGGCGGCCTGGAAGGACTGGCGGAGGTGTCCGCGGCGTACGGCTGCGGGGACTGAGCCGGTCAGCCTGTCCACCGTCGGCCGCACCGGGCACTGCGGTGTGCGCCATGCAGGCGCGGGGGGCGGGGCATCAGGTCGGCAGGGAGCTCTTCCGCTGCTGCGTTTCCGGTCCGGTGGCGGCTCCCTGGGGCGTTCGATTCGCGCCGCGGTGCCAGAGCAGCAGCGAGACCCCCAAGGTGAGAGCGAGAGGCAGGGCACCCGACGCGATCACGAGCGCGCGGGAGGACAGGACCGCGGTAGGGGTGCCGAGCAGGTATCCGGCGAGGACCGACACCCGGGCCATGGCGCTGTAGGCGGCCCACGCCTGTCCGTGGAAGGCGTCGGGCACGGTGGAGTGGACGCTGTTGCGTACTGCCACATTGTGCGCTCCGTTCCCCAGGCCGGCGAGAACGAAAGCCGCTGCGATGACGATTCCGTTGGGAACGAGGCCGGCGACCAGGAGCCCCGCCGAGATCATGCCGGCCCCGATGACCACCAGTTGGCCCTGGCGGTGGAGGAGCGAGTTCCTGCCGGCGAGCACGGCGCCGGGAATGCTGCCGAGCGCCCAGCAGGCCAGGACGTATCCGTACCAGGTGTCGTTGTTCACGACGTCCCGGATGTAGAACACACCTGCGACGCCTTCGATGCTGGTCGCGAGCATCAGGCCGGCCAGCAGGGGCAGCATGGGGCCGATGACCGGTGACCTGCGAAGGGCCGCGAATCCTGCGCCGGCGCCTCGGAAGGGGTGGGACTTGACTGTTGCACGGGCGTCCGAGGAAGCGGGGACGGCGATCACGGCCGCGCCGGCGATCACCAGGAAGGAGAGCGTGTCGAAACCGAGGAGCGCGGTGCTGCCCCACAGCGCGTGCACGGTCGCCCCCAGGGAGGGGCCCAGAAGGCCGGATGCGGAGTTCGCCACGGACACCGCGGAGTTGGCACGGGAGAGGTTTTCGCTGCCGGCAAGTTCAGGCAGGAGTTTGAACCCCACCGCGGACGCCGCGACACCGAAGACGCCTGCCACCGCGAGCATCGCGATGCGGAAGTGAAGCGCGGGCACGACGGTGGCCGAACCAAGCGCCACCGCCTGGGCGAGCACCGAGACGATCCAGAGCCGGCGGGCCCGCCAGCGGTCCGCCAGGACGCCCACCAGAGGCGCGAAGAGGATGGGTGGCACCAGCCCCGCCACGTAGACCTCCGTGACGTTCCAGGAGGTCCCCGAATGGGCGGCGTCCAGAGCGAGCCCCAGCGCTGCGGCCGAGTCCCCGATCAGGGAGAAGAGCATGCCGACGACGATGACGCAGACACGCCATGACAGAGTGAAGCGCTTCCCTGAATCCATCCTCGATCTTCCCTGACGTCGCCGGGCCCGCGCTGGTTCACGCGTTCCCGGCTGTGCTCAGCGCGGTGCCCGGTGCGATACTCCGTGCGGTGCTCGCTGCTGTGCTCGCTGCTGTGCTCAGTTGGCGGCCGAGACCGCGGCGACCTGGCGCAGCGCCTCGTCGCGGTAGAACGAGCCGGCGTACAGGCCCCGGCCCGCGAGGGAGGCCTGGTGCTGCACCATGACGGAGTCCAGCCAGTCCGCCATGTCGCCCGCGTCCGGGCCCAGGCCGTTCCGTACGGTCGCCGTGCGAGACAGCTCGTGGAAGAAGGAGGCGCGGCGCCAGTACTCCTCGAGCCTTGACTCCAGGCTCATCGAGCTGCCTTCCACGTCGCCTTCCATGGAAAGCAGGAACTCCAGCAGATGCGAGTAGACGTGCAGGGTGGACAGGATGCGCAGGCAGTCCATCTGGCGCTTCTTGCCGCCGATCGGACGCCACGGCACGTCGAACAGCGTGCCGTCCAGGAATCCGTACCCCTCGTTCACCACGCGCCGGCACAGCAGGACGTCGTAGAACTTCTGGTGGCAGGACTCGTGGAAGACCGCGTCGGCCAGCGCCACCGGGTCCTCCAGCAGCCTGGTGTTGACGACGGAGGCGAAGGGGACGGGCACCAGGAAGCCGGAGTCGATCGGGCAGTCGGTCACCAGGACCGCTCCGGAGACGGTGCCCAGCACCGATGCGCCCAGTTCGCCGACCGAGTCGGTCAGCAGGCGGATGCCGTCGGCCATCTTGCGGGCCTCGTTCTCGCCTGCCGCGACATAGCTGCACGTGTGCGGGGACAGGTCCTTGCCGATCCGGTCCTGCACCGCCTGGCCCGCGGCGTCGGCCGCCCAGTCACCCGCCAGTACGTAACGGAAGCCCGGTACCTCAACCTCGTTGCGGGGGGCGGTCCCGTCGGTGATCCGCAGGCCTTCGGCCATGATCGTACGAGCCTCGGACACGTCCTTCCGGGCAGTCAGAGCACGGTAGGCATCCATGATCAGGCCGCGCCGGATGCTCCGCTCGGCGAGCGGGCTCGTCTGGTCCGCGTCGGGAAGACGAATTCCGGTCGCATCGTGCAGGAGATCGTCCACCAGGTGCATGAAGGCGGAAACGTCGTCTGCGATTGCCTTGGCATCCCCGTAGGGCCCGCTCGAAAGAATCTGCCGTGCTGCGGTCATGGCGAACAGTCCTCGATCTGTCTGTGTCTCTGACGATGATCTGTCGATAAACGACGCCGGGTGCGGGACGGCCAGAGCCGGTCCCGCACCCGCATAGGAGTTCAACGAACCCTATGTATCGCGACCTCAGGCACCGGCCACGGGGTACTGCGACTGGGCACGCACCTCAGGCAGAACCTGGGCAGCGATGTCACCGTCGGCCTCGCCGGCGAGCTCGGCGAGCTCGTTGATGTTCAGCTCGTTGATGGACATGGGAACACCTCCTTTTCTTAGGGATTTTCTTTCTCGTAACCCACTCCAGGCAGATCCCCCGGTTTGAATTACAAGCTCTTGGTGAGGATGCCGGCGTCGGTCAGCTGCTGACTGATCCGCTCGAAGCCGACGCGGGCATCATCCAGTTCCGACTTGGTCGCGGAAGCGTAGAGCGCGACAGCATCTTCGGCACTCTGAGTGCTGGCAGCGATTTTGATCACCAATGCCGATTTGGCATCGATCTGAAGGATTGTGTGAGGATTCACCGAGAAGACGAAGAAGCGGCCGGGAACGCTGATCGGCTGGATGCGAACCCCGTCTGAAACCTGGTATTTCATGGCTGCCTATCCTGCGACTTTGGAGGGCGTGATCAGTGCGCTCTCGCTCATGCCCGACCATCCGTGGGGCTTCAGCTCGACCACACCGTGAAGTTCTGTGCGTACCGACTCCAGGGCATCGACGAGAACTTCCCGAAGGAGGCGGCCGTCCTCGCCGAACTCGTCCCTGACGTGCTCGCGTGTCATGGCGTCGAGCAGGCACGCGGCCCGGGCGTAGGGCAGCGAGATCCTGGATCGGTGCAGGTCGGTCACGTCGCCGCCCGCGGAGGTGTCCCGCAGGAGGGCGGCACAGTGCAGCACTGCCAGATGGGTGTAGACATGCGCCGCGGAGATGATCCGTCCGGCGTTGAAATGCCGGGGCTTCACGTAGTCGACGCTCCACGGAAGCAGGAACGTCGCGCTGTCGTCATCCGTGTAGCCGGCGCGCATGAGCCTGCGCGTCAGGCGCAACACGACCATCTTTTCGTGCAGTGATTCGTGCAGCAGAGCGTCGGCGAGTTCAATCGTGTCCCGGCCGAGCAGCTCCGTGGAGATGAACACGCTTTCCGGAACCTGCGGCAGGTTCATGCTGAGGATGTTGCCGTCGAGGAAGACCAGGTGGTGCACGAACGGAAACGTCGTCGCGGCCACCTGCGGCAGCAGTTCCTGGACCAGCGAGAGGGCTGCGACAGAACGTTCTTCCTGCTCATCGGTCACCGGGGTGGGCCGCAGGATGTCGTCGAGCTCGTGCTGCCGAAGGACGCGTCCGAGATGATTTCCGTACGCGACGGACGGCGATGCCTCGCTGTCCTTGTCCCAGACCCACCACGAGCCGGCCACACCGCTCAGGCGCGGCCGCGGCGAACCGGAACCGTCTCCCTGAACACCGGGATCGTTTTCCTCGGATATCGCACGCTCACCCTCGACGATCAAGTAGTCGAGATTGATCCTCTTGACCGTGTCCGCCAGGTAATCCAGGTGAGACTCACCCGACAGCCGGGGAGGCGCGTCCTCGAGG
The DNA here is from genome assembly GCF_053605265.1 of Streptomyces sp. NPDC003943. Taxonomy (NCBI): domain Bacteria; kingdom Bacillati; phylum Actinomycetota; class Actinomycetes; order Kitasatosporales; family Streptomycetaceae; genus Streptomyces; species Streptomyces sp. NPDC003943. The sequence goes on from NZ_JBSGIW010000040.1 coordinate 26,827, forward strand.
TAGATGGCGGCGGCGCCACTGTAGAGGATGTCTCGGTCGGCGACCAATGATTTTCCGTCCCCCACCAGGCCGGTGGAGAGTTTGGTATCTATGTCACCGATCACGAAAGCCCCCATTCAGTCGTGCCGCCTACTCGTATCTCGCGGGAACCTGTTCGCGGCGCCCGTTCGAAGTGATCATGACTCTATTCATCTTGATCGGGACGCGTCAACGACGCATCGGTGAGTGGCTTGTTCTCACCAGCGACAAAGGCGTGTGTGCCCGGATTTCCGGGGGTGTGGTGGTGGAGTAGTTCTGGCGTGCGGAGGGTGGGTGGCTTGATAGCGATCATTGATGTGTCGCTTTCCGTGCCGGGCCGGTGCATATCCGGACAGCATTCAGGTCGTCCGCAAATGAACCGGTGTCGGGTTCGGCCATTCGCTGTTCGGAGGCGGTACGGCTGGTCACCGAACTGTTCGCGGCCGCCCCGCCCCGGCCGTAGGGGCCCGTATGACCGACGCCGGCCCCTTCGAGGGGCCGGCCGTACGGGGAGCCCCATGACGTCGCCGCGAGGGGGCCGTCACCGCTCGGGCGCGTCACCCACCGGGTTGGAGCAGGCCGTTGACGGTGAGCCGGTACGGGGCTGCCTCCCGGACCGACTCGGTCGGTTCGTAGTGGCTGACGATCGCGGCGACGGTCTGGGCCTTGTCACCGACCAGGCAACGCAGCTGGTCCGCGGTCAGCTGTGCGTGGTGGGCGGAGTCGAGCGGAAAAGGATCAAAAGTGACGATAGCGCCACCGTAAGGCCGGGCATGGGAGGTCCCGCAGGTGTCGGTGATCTTGGGGCACCGCGGGTCGGGGTCCGTCACATTCCCCTGCCGGGGTCCGTCAGGGAGACGGAAGACACCGGCAGACGGAAGGACAACGCCATGCTGACGAACATCATGTACGTCACGCTCTACGTCACCGATCAGGACCGCGCGCTGCGGTTCTACACCGAGCAGCTCGGCCTGGAGAAGCGCATCGACTTCCCGAATCCCGGCGGGCGGTTCCTCACCGTGGGTGTCCCCGGCACCCCTGTCGAGATCCTCCTGTGGGCGAACGCCGAAGGGGCGGGGCAGCCGGCCGAGCTGGTGCCGGGCGCCACGCCCGGCCCGGTCATCCTCGAGTCGGACGACCTGCGGGCGGACTTCAAGGCGTTCCGCGACCGCGGGGTGACCTTCGACCAGCCGGAGCCCGAGGACTACGGATTCGGCGTCCGCATCGAGACGTCGGACCCGGACGGCAACCGCATCTCGCTGCGCGAGCGCAGCCGCGCCGGCCGTGACAACGGCTGACCGAGCGCAGCCCAGGTGTGGCGGGCCCGGCCCCGGGTCGCGCCCGCCACACCGCGTCGAGACGAGTGCTTGCGGCGATCACGACGGTGCTGCACGAAGCCCCGGCCCGGACGAGGCAGTGCAGCGTGTCGCCTGGGTGGCCGCCACCCTGACGGTCGAGGATCTGCCCCCGCTGCCGTCGAGGAAGCGGTTGCGTCCGGCGCCGTCGTGGTGATGCCGGCGCAGCCGCCCCCCAACGGCTACCCAGCGGTGCTGCGTCACCCGCACGGCGGCTCGTACGAGTACGTCGGCCCCTGAGCCGTGAACCGCCCGGCCGATCCCGTGGCAAGCGGGTCGGGGCGCATCGCTCGCGCGGGGCGCGTATGGCCGCATGGCCCTTGGCGGGGTGGTGTGCCGACGCGTTTCGATGCGGTTGCGCGAGGAACGCGACAGTCATTCGGGCGGCGTGACCGCCTGCCGAGTGTCCTGCGACCGGGAGAGAAACACCCGTCGCGTCGGCCGGTCGATGTGAGTGACGACGACCGCCACCTCCTCGCCGGCCTCGAAGTCCTCCGGCGAACCGGCCGCAGGCCGGCCGTGGACCTCTCTGAACGGGATCAGCCCGGCGACTCCGTCCCCGAGGCCGACGAAGACGCCGAAGGGCAGCACCCTGCCGACGGTCCCGCGCAGCTCCTGGCCCGCACCGGTGCACTCGGCGAATGCCTGGAAGGGGTCAGGCTCGAGTGCCCGAAGGGACAGCCTGGCCTCTGCGTTATGGGTGTCGAATTGCAGGAACTCGCACGAGACGCGCTGCCCGACCTCGACGACATCCGTAGGAGCGTCGACGTGTCGCCAGCACAGCTCGGGAACGGTGATGAACCCGACGCCCGGAAGCGTCGGATGACCGGGGCCGTCGTCCAGAGCCACGAAGACCCCGAACCGTTCGATGGCCGCGACGGTGCCGGACAGGATCTCGCCTCGGTGCAGCGACTCCAGAAACGCCCAGAGTTCCGGGCTCTCAGACCGCCAGTCCATGCCGACCACCCTTTCACGCGGCACCGCGTGTCGCCGGCCTCGCCCAGGCCTGATGAGTCTCACTTCAGCACCAGAGCGCGCGGCTCGTGCCGGTCCCTGCGGAAACGGGTCCTGAGCGGCGATGCGCCGGCGCTCGGGCCAGGGGTGCGATGGCGGGACGGTCGACCGCGGACCGCCTCGACTCCCGAGACGGCGACGAGCGCGTCCACGTCGTGCGCCGACTTCTGAGGGGTCGTCATGGACGCGTCTGCGAAATCCCCTTGCGCAATGGTCAAGGATCGTTGACCATTGCTGGCATGCCAACCGATGATCTTCCCGAGACGTTTCACGTCACCACAGACGAGCAGTTGCGCGCCGTCTCCAATCTCACGCGTCACCGGATCATGGCCGTGCTCCGCTTCGAGCCCGCGACGATCACGCAGATCGCCGAGCGAGTGGGCCTCGCGAAGGGGAGTTCCAGCTACCACGTACGACTGCTCGAACGGGCCGGCCTGGTGAAGGTGGTACGAACGCGCAAGGTCCGGGGCGTCACCGAGCGGTACTACGCCATGGCCGCGCGGTCGATCGAGCTGCCGGATCCGGGTGAGGGAGGACCGGATGTGCTGATGCGTCATGCGGTGGCCGACCTGGAGGCGTCGCCGGCGGACGGCGAGCGCCACGTAGGGATGGCGCATCTCCGGCTCACCGACGAGCAGTTCGCGGAGTTGGGGGCGAAGCTGCGGTCACTGGCGGACGAGTACCGCGAGCTGTCCGACCCGTCGCTGCCGGACACGTCGCTCGTCTTCGCGCTGTTCCACCCGGCAACGAACAAGCAGACCGAAGGAGACGCCAAGTGACCTCGGACATTCGGAAGCTGCCGCCCGGGTTCGGACGGCTGTGGACCGCCCAGACGATCTCCTCGCTCGGTGACGGTGTGACACATGCCGCGCTGCCGCTGATCGCGTTGACGCTGACGCGGGACCCCCTGGCGCTGGCCGTCGTCACAGCCGCCGGAACGCTGCCGTGGCTGCTCTTCGGGGTGCTCGGCGGTGCGCTGGTGGACCGCTGGGACCGCCGACGAACGATGTGGGTCACGGACGCGGCGCGCGCGGTGCTGCTCGCGATACCGGCGGCCGCGGCCGCGCTCGACGTACTGAGCATTCCCCTGCTCGCGGCCGTCGCCTTCCTGCTCGGCCTCGGCGGACTCTTCTTCGACACGGCCGCCACGGCCTATCTGCCGGACCTGCTCGGCCGCGACCCCGCGCTCCTGGAGCGCGCCAACTCCCGCCTGCGCGGCACCCAGACCGCCGCCTCCGGCTTCGCCGGGCCGCCTGCGGGCAGCGCCCTGCTCGTGCTCGGGCGCGCGGTTCCGCTGCTCGCCGACGCGGTGTCGTTCGCGCTCTCCGCACTGCTCGTACGGTCGCTTCCCGCCATGCCCCGGCCCGTACCGGAGGTCCGTGAGTCGCTGCTCCGGCAGGCGCGAGCCGGCGCCGCGTACGTCTTCCGCGACCGGTTGCTGCTCGGGCTCGCGCTCCGCCCGGCGGTCGGGAACATCGCCTTCATCGCCGTGGAGACCGTCCTCGCGCTCTTCGCGCGCGACCGCCTCGGCATCGACACCTCCGGTTTCGGCCTGCTCCTCACGGCCGAGGCCACCGGCGGCCTGCTCGGCGCGGGCATCGCCTCCTTCCTCGGCCGCCGACTCGGCACCGGCGCCGCACTGACCTGCACCGCCGCCGTCGAGGGGCTTGCCGTCCTGGGCCTGGCCGCCGCCCCGAACGCGTACGTGGCCGGTCTGGCGCTCGCCGTCTGCGGGGCCGCCATGGGCGCCACGATGGTGCTCGCTCCCTCCCTCCGGCAGACGATCGTCCCAGCCCACCTCATGGGCCGGGTCGCCTCCACCTCGCGCATGCTGGCCATGTGTGCCGCCCCCTTCGGGGCCTTCCTCGGCGGCTGGCTGGCCACCACCTACGACATCCGCACCCCGCTCTACGTCGCCGCCGGCCTCCTCCTGGCCATGACGGCCGTCACGGCATCCATGACCAGCAACCGCCGGGTCGAAGCGGCGCTGCGTGCCGCCGCCCCGGCCGACGGTGCGGCGCACCCCCCGTCCGAGGCGCCCGCCCAGGAGAGCGCACCCAGCCTGTCGTGACGCCTCCCGCGACGGCGTCACCACACGCCGGACGCCAGGGCCCCACGGGGCGCGACGAGTGACCAGGCCAGTCGGCCGTCAACTCTCGTCACCCGCGGCGGCGACCGGGTCTCGGAAGAGGCGCAGGCCCTGCCTCGGGACGCCGGCTTGGCATCGCACGGGCAGGGGCCCGGAAGGGTCACTCAAGGGCTCGGTACTCAGGCGACGGATGAACCAGTCCCGGGTGTTCCACCACGTACCCGTCGCCGTGGATCGCCAGCATCGCCCAGTGCCATGCCTCGTCGTGGAATATCAGCCCGCGGTACGGCGCCTCAGGCGGTTCGTACGGGTATCGCTCCAAGGCGGCCTCCCTGGCCTCCTTCGGAGACAGCCCGCCGTGACGCCGCATCACCCACGCATAGCCACGCCGCTCGGACTGCAGGCAGTCGAGGTACTCGGCTTCGTTCCATGTCACTGCTCAACGGTAGAGGGTGCGGTGCGAAGCCGGTGAGGTCGGAGGTCTCGACGGTCGGCCCGAGTCGGCTTCGCGGGGAACTTTCTCGGGATCGCCGTCGTCTGGGTAGGCATACGATCAAGCTTCGGGGGGCGGGCAGTTCATGGGGATGAGGGGTAAGTGCGGCGCACACATAGCCATCGTCGCCTCGGCCGTCGTGCTCAGTCTCACGGCGTGGGGCGCGACCACGCTGACGGACCACGAGGCCGACGCCCAGGCGCGGGCGAGGACCGGGGGCCGGCAGGACGTTCGGGTGCCGACGGGCCCTCAGGGCCGGCCCGAGCGGCCGGTGCGGACCCCCGAGAGCATCGCGCACGCCGCCGAGGCCGGCGGGAGGGCGGTGAACATCACCATCGACGACGGTCCGGACCCGCGCTGGACGCCGAAGGTGTTGAACGTGCTGAAGGAGAACGGGGTCAAGGCGGTGTTCTGCATCGTCGGGCCGCGCGCACAGGAGCACCCGGACCTGGTCAAGAGGATCGTCGCGGACGGGCACCGGCTCTGCGACCACACGGTGTCCCACGACACCTCGATGGACAAGAAGCCGGTCGCCTACCAGCAGCGGCAGATCCTGGACGCGCAGAAGATGATCGAGGACGCGGCCGGCGGAGTCAGGGTGGAGTACTACCGGGCGCCGGGCGGAGCGTTCACCCCGGACAGCAGGCGGATCGCCGCCGCTGCGGGGATGCGACCGCTTGGCTGGAACGTCGACACCAAGGACTTCGAGCGGCCCGGCACGGCGTCCATCGTCAGCACGGTGAAGCACGAGCTGCCCAACGGCCCGACGATCCTCTTCCACGACGGTGGCGGCGACCGCAGCCAGACGGTCGCAGCCCTCGAACAGGTGCTGCCCTGGCTCAAGCAGCAGGGCCACTCCTTCAGCTTCCCGGTGCGGACCACTCCCTGAGCCATCGAGCCCCAGGGGCCGCCCGTACCGGGGCCCGTGGTTACGGGTGTCCGTACCTCACGCACTTCAGGTACACGACCTGCGGGCCGTCCGCCCCGTTGTCCAGACACACCCGCACCACCGCGGCCCCACCCGGAGCATCCGCCGGCACGAGGATGGAGAACGTGCCGCTCGACCCGCACACGCTGCCGGACAGGCCCACGCCCATCTGGTTGTTCCCCGAGTCGAGCGTGAACGCCGTGGTGCCACGGCAGCTGTTCACGTCGACCGACTTGTGCTCACCGGCCACCACCACCGAGCGTGCGTACCAGGTGATGGTGCCCCGCGTGTACGTCTGCCCGTAGGTGACGTCGAAGGCGCTGACGGGATAGTCGGTAGCGCCGGCCGGCGGGGCGGCCAGCAGGGTGCCGCCTGCCAGCAGGGCAGAAGAACCAAGGGCGACAGCAAGGCGGGTACGCACGTCGTCTCCAGGGGGCGTCGGGGGAGTCGGACAGCGGCCAGTATCCAGCGGCACGTTGACCGGGTCCATGCCACCCCGTCACATTCCGGGCCTCTGCTGTCTCACCACTCACCGCCCACCGCCCTGTCCCGCGTCCGAGGGCCGTCCCACCGACGCCGAGGCCGGAGATCAACTGCGGAACGACCTTCAGGCGATGATTGCCTCCATGGACCACTCCGTACCCATCAGCAGTCTCGGACTGCGCTTCGTCATACCGCAGTGCCCCTACGCGATCGAGCAGTGGGCGGAGGTGCGCCCGTTCGTCGACCGCAGACATCGCCTGTGACCTCTCGGCTACCCCCGGAGCTGACCCAAGAGCCAGCCCAGAGCCCGAACCGCTCGCCACCGCGGGTATGACCTGGGCGGCGGCCGGGAGGAGGTCTCGGGAGTCTCCGTACCCCGTACGTGTCCGAAAAGTGATCACCGACGGCATCCGCCGCCGCGTCCTGTCCCTGTAGAAGATCGAAAACAGGGGGAAGCACGTGTGGACGGTGGTGTCGTCGAGCGGGGTGCCCGCAACCGAGCGCTTCGACTGGTTCGCGGACATGGTGTCGCGTGAGGTGGTGCCCACAGCGATCAGAAGTGAGTGCCCGGGACGCTTCCGGGCGGAGGCCGCCGTACTGGACCTGGGCGGCCTTCAGATGTCCAGGCTCGCCTACCTGCCTCTCCACTCGCGACGCACCCCTGCGCTGATCAGACGCAGTGACCCGGAGCAGTACCAGTTGGCACTGGTCACCAAGAGCTCCATGGCGCTGTCCCAGCAGGGCAACGACTGCGGAGCCACCACCGGGGACCTCGTGATGTGGGACACCTCCCGCCCCTGGGAAGCCCGATCTCCCGCCCAGGGCGGCATGGGCGAGCTGGTCGTCCTCCAACTGCCCCGGGCGGCCCTCCCTTTGCCCACTCGCCAGGTCGAGCGCCTGCTGGCTCGCCGCATACCCGGCGGCCACGGCCGATGATGCTGGCCTCCTTCATGAAGTCCCTGGTGGACAACGGCGACCGGTGCACGCCGGAGGAACTGGGCCGCCTGGGTACCATCGCGGCCGAGCTCACGGCGGCCTGTCTGGCCCAGCACCTCGACGTCGAGGAAGACCTGCCCGCCGAAGTCCGAGCCCAGGCGCTGTTGCGGCAGATCCACGTCTTCATCGACCACAGACTCGGCGACCCCGAGCTCGCGCCCTCCGTCATCGCGGCCCACCACAACATGTCCCTCCGAGCACTCCACCACCTCTTCCACGGTACGAGTGAAAGCGTCCAGGCCAGGATCCGGCGGCGTCGCCTGGAGCAGTGCCGCGCCGATCTGTCCCGTCCCGAACTGCGCGCACCCATACAGGCCATCGCGGCGCGCTGGGGCTTCAGCAGGCCGGCGGTGTTCAGCCGTACCTTCCGCGAGGCGTACGGACTCAGCCCTTCCGAGTTCCGCGCGCTGAGGATCAAGGAACTCTGCGCTGAGGGCACACCGCGGTGACGTTCCTCTTTCCTAGGGTCGTTGGCGACTGATCAACCACCAGCACAAGGGGGAGAACATCCATGCTGAGGAAGACAGGCGCCCAGGCGGCGATGGCAGCGGCCGCCGTGGTCGCCTTCGGAGTGATCACGGCATCCCCGGCGAGCGCCGGCGGACTCAACATCCAGCGGATCGTCAACGTGAACAGCAACAAGTGTCTTGAGATCCCGATGTACCACGACTACGACGGGGCCCCGGCCCAGCAGTGGCAGTGCAATGGCGGCGCCAACCAGAACTGGATCGTGGAAGGGGTGCAGACAGCCGACGGCCGCCTGGCGTGGACGTTCCGCAACGCCGAGAGCGGCAAGTGCCTCGAAGTCGCCGACTGGCGCACGGACGCGGGGGCTCCGGTGCGTGTGTGGCAGTGCACCGGCGGGGCCAACCAGCAGTGGGTCGAGCAGGGCGGCCAGAACGGCGTGTCCCTCCGCAACGTCAACAGCGGCATGGCGCTGGACATGCCGGGGTTCAGCACGGCCAACGACACCGATGCCGTTCAGTGGTGGCCCAAGGGCTTCAACGAGCCGGCCGGGAACCAGGAGTGGTACTACACGGCCGGCTGACGCCGCACCAGTCCCACCCGCGCTGACGGCGGCTCACGGCCCGAGGCCCCCGCAGTCGCCGGGCCCCCGCGCCGCCTGCGGACCCCGGGGCATTCCACCCTCGGCCGCAGGGCCGCAGGGACGCAACTGAAGGGGAGCGGCTGGCGCGGGCCGGGTCTGGACCAGACGCCATGGGGCGCCGAGGGCTTCGGCCCCGGCGCCCCGCTAGCCGTCAGGCCGCATGCGCGAGAGCCGCTGCGATGACCTCGGCGGTCTTCTGAGGTGCCTCGTCCGGCAGGAGGAACACCGAGCCGGGGATCGTCACCACGGTGATGCCGGGACCGGACTCAAGGGTGGCGCGTTCCTCAGGGGTGAGGCCGCCGTCCCCCTTCTCGGCGTGGACGACCCACGCCGGGACGCCCGATGCGACGAGTTCGGCGGCCGGATCACGGGCCGCGGCGAGGTAGTCGAGGTACTCCCCGGTAACGCGGACCGCGTCGGCAGCCCTGTTCTGCTTGAGGTCCTCGATCAGTTCGTCCTTGTGCGTTCGAGGCGTTTTCGCGGACCTTGCCATGAGAGGCAGGAGCTTGAGCATGGCCGCCATCGGCCAGCTGCCGACCTTCTGCGATGCACGCACGACGGCTCGGAAGAACCTCGCCTCATCCGCAGTCGTCAGGCTGATGCCCAGTAGGACGACCGGGCCCTGAAAATGCCCCGACAGCACCGTCTCCAAAGCCACCGTCGCACCGTGCGAAAACCCCACGATGACATCGCAGCCGTGGGTTTGCGCCAGCTCACCGGCGCGACGGGCGAGGCCGGGGATGGTCACGTCCTCCGACAGCGGTGCACCGGCGTTGCCCGGCAGCGTCGTGGCCACCAGACGGACGCCAGCCAGTGCCGGTTCGGCCACGACCAGGTCAAACGACCGTGCTGCGCAGGCCCCGCCCGGCAAGAGCAGCACCGATCGCCGCGCATCGGCCGGCCCCGCGACCAGAGTCTCCCAAGGCTCCCTCATCACCGCCTCCGAAATGCGCTCATCCCTACGCATAAGGGTACGGCGCGACGAGTCCGGTCGGAGGGTCGGAAGGAGACCCGGCTCGCCGAGCCCGAGCACGCCCGGCCCTCGCCCGGCCCGCAGGGCCCAGCCGGGGCACGTGACACCAGTCAGCCGCCCGGCCCCGTCCAGGCGGTGGTCGTCGGTCCCCGTCCTCGTCTCGTAACGCGGAAATCACCTGCCGCACTGCCGCGAACCCGGTCCGCTGAAGCGAACCGGGCCTGTCCAGCAAGTTCCGACGCCGTGATCACCCCGTCACGGCGTGATCATTCCACTGCTCCCGGTTCTCCCTGCCGGAACGCGATGCGGCAGCGCTCCACCTGGTCGGCCACCTGCTCCATGAACCAGCACATGATCTCGTAGGGGACGACGTGCTCGCCAGGGCTGTAGACGCGAACGGTCGGTTCCAGGTTCGGATCCTCGTCCGGGACAAGGGCTACGAGGAAAGCAGAGCCGGGAAGGTGGTTCTCCGCGGCGGCGGAGTCGGCCGACGCGGGCCGGGCCTCGCTCAGTTCCACGGCCCAGGCATCGTCGGGCAAGGCGTAGTGGAACTGGACGGCGTAGTGGCGGCCTGAGTGTTCCCGCAGCTCCCATGGCATGCGGGCAGGCTGCCACAGCTGCCTTGCCGGCGCCTCTGGGTTTCCCGCCCTCACTCCCGCGCAACCCAGTCGGCGTTCCCAGGTGTCAGGGCTTGCGCCCGCCTGGGGAAGGACCCCGTGCGCCGTCTGGACGGTCGCTTCATCACCCAGCCGGTAGTCCTCCTACCCCCTGTGGGCATCCCGGAGCCGACTACGTGACGCCATCCCCAGTCGCAGCGCCCTTCTTTGCGAGGTGCTTCGGCTACCCGGCCTACACCTGGATCGACACACCGCGTCCGGCCGCCTTAGCTGTTGCAGAACGATGAGCACTTTCGCCCGTTTATGCTCCGAAAGGCCTGCTCGCATGATCCGCCGCTGGTTCACAGCCGCCCTGGGCGCGCTCCTGCTCCTCCCGCCGGGGGCGCTCACGGCTGCATCGGCCGCCGAGGTCCCGGCCCCTGTGCGGGTCATGACCCGCAACCTCTACCTGGGTGCCGACCTCGCGCCCGTTCTCGCCGCCGCCAATCCGCAGGCGCTCGTCGCCGCGGTGACGGCGGTGTACGCGAATGTCCAGGCGACGAACTTCCCCGAACGCGCCGAAGCGCTGGCCGACGAGATCGCGGACAGCGACCCCCATCTCGTGGGCCTGCAGGAAGCCGTGCTGTGGCGCAGCCAGACTCCCGCAGGACCCGGCAGCGCCACCCACGTCGAGTACGACTTCCTGCACATCCTGCTCGACAAGCTCGCCGCCCGGGGCAGGCACTACGCGGTCGTGGCCACGGTCACCGTCGGCAGTGACTTCGAGGCCCCGCGGTCCACTGCCGGCGGTCTGCAGGACATCCGCCTCACCGACCGCGACGCGCTCCTGGCTCGTACCGATCTGCCTGCGCGTGTCTTCTCCGTGTCCCACGCGCAAGCCGCCACGTTCCAGAACTTCGTACCCGTCTGCCGTCCGGCCCTCGGATGCCCGCCCCAGCCGCCCCTTGAGGTCCGGCGAGGCTGGGTGGCCGCCGATGCCACCCTGCACGGGCACACCACCCGGGTGGTCACCACCCATCTGGAGCCCGCTTCTCCCACCGTCCAGGAAGCACAGGCAGGTGAACTGCTCGCCGGTCCGCTGAACACCGGACTCCCCACCGTGCTCCTCGCCGACCTCAACTCGGCCGCCGGCGGAGCGGGCGCGACACCAGGGACCGCCACCCAGAGCTACAACCACCTGCTGGCAGCCGGCTTCACAGACGCCTGGACCGCCACCCATCCCCGCGACCCCGGCTTCACCTGCTGCCAGGCCGCCAACCTGACCAACACCACGTCCAGCCTCACCCAGCGCCTCGACTACGTACTCTTCCGCGGCAGCGACATCACCGCCCTGGCGACCAGCCGGGTGGGCGCCGACCAGGCAGACCGCACCGCGTCAGGTCTGTGGCCTTCCGACCACGCAGGTGTCAGGGGCCTGCTTCTCCTGCGCTGAGCGACGTGCACACAGCAGCACACCTCATGACACACGCGCAATCGGTGAGCGCGTGGAGGCCGTCCGACAGGGGCTGCCCAGCCCCACCGGCTCACTCCGATCAACGTATCCGACCTTCCTCATTCCCAACGGTGGCGCCCGAGTCCCGTATAAGGCTGTGGGCTGGGTGTCTGCCTTACGGTACGGTCGCCGGGTGGAGGGGAAGAGGGTGAGCGGGTGCCCGTTGCACGGGGTCGGTGTGCGTCCTGACCATCTGGTCGGGTGTCGTCTTGAGCAAGTAGTCGCCTCGTGGCACCTGTATGGCTCAGAAGCTCAGTCCGGCCCGCTGGAGGTGCGGCTGATCGACAGCGAAGCGGTTGCCACGCGCATCACGACCGGTTCGGACTGGAAACGGGCGGATCGCATTGGAAATCGCCTTCGACTCCGGTCGCGTCCGGTGTGAGACCTGGCGCGGAGACCTCCGCCTGTCCAGTAAGTGACCAACGGACCAGCCACGGCCAGAGCCGCGTGAGGCTTCCGCCGCGGCTGGTGTGATCACGGCGTCGCAACCCTCCTGGACAGCCGAAACGCAGCCCGCCTCTTCGACGCGCAGGAAGCCGAGCGCCATCTGCCGAAGTCCTCGGGACGTTCCCTCGGACTCCTGCCGGCGCAGGCCATCACCCCTGACCCGTTTGACTTGTCGCAGTCCTTGGCGATTTCGAGGACCGACACCCCCGTCCCTGCGGACATCAACCGAACCCGCAAAGTGCAGGTGATGCCCACAGGGAGCCGTCACTGACCGGGCTTTGCTCCATGACCGCGCGGAGGCCGCTGGACCTTTCGACGGGTAGTGGTCATCGGTTCGGGTTCCTGAAGTGGCCGAGTGTCTTCGTGAGGGTTTTCAGCGGCGAGGTGTTCTGTTTGGCCGCGGCCTGTGTGGGCGTCTTTGGCGCGCCGTCGCTTTTGGTCGCCTCGGCGAGTGCGGCGAGCGCCGACTCGGCTGCTTCCCGGTACAGGTCGCAGGATGCCGTCATGGCCTCAAGCGCCTTCGCGTACCGGGTGACCATGGCCCGCGCATGGACGAGTTCCTCGTCCGGTGTGTACAGGTGCCAGCCTTGGCGCAGGCGCGTCAGGGCCCGTTCGGCGTCCGGCGGCATCGGCAGCGGCAGGGCGGCGAATTCCACGATTCTGTCGAGGAGTTCGGTCGGCTGCGTGCCGTTCAGGAAGACGTTGCGTACGGTGAAGCGCTCCGCGTCGTAGCCCGCAACCTGCGGTGTGGCGGGCAGGACGACGGCGCCGCCCCGCGGAATCCCGACTCCCAGCTCACGCCTCAACACGAAGTCGGCGGTCAGGGCCTGCTCCGGTGCCGCCCGGTGCTCGACCACCCGGTGTCGCAGGCTCGGCGGCAGAAACGCCGTGACCGGCTGCCGCCCCAGCACGTCCGGTGTCATCGCCTCGTGCACCACGACATGCATGAACCAGCTGTGCCGCGTGCAGTCCCGCAGCAGGCGGCGCAGCTCGTCGTCGTCCTTCGGCAGCGGGTTCGCCGTCCGCAGGCGCACGCCCGGCACGGTGTCGTGATCCCATGCGACCTGCTCGCTGTCGGGCCAGAACACGGTGGCCGGTGACCTCCAGCCCGCTTCCCAGGCCCGCTCCGCCTCAGCGGCCAGGACCCAGGTGACGCCCTCGCTCTTCGTACGCCGGGACTCAGGCTCGTACGTGGTCAGTTGCGCGCGCACCGTGACCTCGTCGGCCACCCGCCAGCGGGCCTCGAAGACGCGGCGGGCCAGCGGGCCGGGGTCGGCGGACTCGTCCCGGGGGTACAGGTCGGTGGACCGCGCCGCCTCGACGGGGTCGAGGTCCAGGAAGTCGTCGATCACCCGGGCGGCCTTGAGGGCGATCAGGTTGCGCCGCACGTCCCGCTCGGGCTCGGGCCCGAGGTGACGTCCGCGTCCGAGCCACGTGGTGTCGGGGACGGTGGTCGGTGAAGTGCTGTTCTTGGCCATGGAACCGTTCGGTGGGTGATCGGGGCCCGACCAGTATGGTCTGCGGCCCGGCAAGATCGATACCCCGTCCCACGCCATCGCGGACCGAACGCCAGGCCGACCCGCAAGCACGTTGATCCACAGCCGGTACGGCTCGACGGCCCGGATGCCGCGCCGCCTGAGGTGGTCCCGGATGGCCGGTGACGGATACGCCTTGTCGCCAGGGACGGCATCTGACCGGGGCCGGGGGCTGTCCATGCCGTCGAGGCACCCGCGGAAGGGCGCTCGCGTCAGCGGGTGGGGGTGGGGGTGGGGGTGCGGGTGCGTCACTGGCCTGTCCTGTCCCGCCTGCGAGGTGGAAAGCCTGGGCCCGGCAGTTGCCGCAGTCTTTGCCAGGCGATGGCGTCGAACCGGGATGCTCATGCCCCGACCCAACCTTGTCCCGTCCGCCGGTCGTAATCCACGTTCGTGCGACCAAGGACCGGCCCCGCTCGGCCCACAGCTGCGTCTCCACGGCCATGCGCCGGGTGCCCTCCGCAGGCGGGGCCAGGACGCCGGCCCGCCAAGACCCGTCCGCGGCCGGCACCTCCAGCATCCCAAACCGGATCGCCCAGAGCCGACTTCTGGGGGAGGATCCCCCCAGCACTGCCCCGCAACGCCGAGGAGCCCCCTGGTGATCACGCAAGGAGTACGGATCACAGGCCGCTGCAGTGTCTGCGGAGGCGTGACGACCTGCGATGTAGGTCAGTTCTTCGATCGTGGCATGCTCCGCTGGGGCACGGAAGGATGCTGCGCGGACTGCCTGAACGGGTGGTGCGAGCAAGACAGCGGCCCCGTCACGCCCGAGAACATTCGACAAGCTCTGCTGCAGGCACATGGGCCCGCGCACCTTCGGCTGTCTGGAGACGTTCCGAGCCTCGTTCCCGTGTTGCAGGCCCTGCGCACTGCGCGGGAACTGTCCTTGGACGAGGCGCGAGCGCAGGCCGCGGAACTTGCCGGGACCGGTCTTGTCGGCACGCTTGTCGAGATGGAGGTTCTGGCAATTCACCTGCGGAGGCGAGCGATCGCGGTGAGCGTCGAAGCAGCTGCGTAACCCCGTACGGCACAGGGCATGACCGTTGCCCACGAACAGACTTCTCGGACTCTCAGAACAGGAAACGTGGGCCCTGGGACGCGATCAGGACACCGCCGATAGCCAGTCCCAGGGGTTCCACGCCGAACGAGAGGGTCCGGAAGGCGCTGTTGACGTGGCCCTGAAGGTGGTAATCACGTCCGTCCGGCTGGGGGGGGGCATCTCGGCTGCGGACCAAGGCTCAGCAGGGGAGGATTGTCGACCACGGGCTTGAGTGAAGTGGTGACCGTTCTGCGGTGCCAGGGCGCCCCACAAGCAGGTCCAGGCCCGCGTCGGGCATGTCTTCGCCCGCATTCATGGGACAGCGCTCAGGCCGTTGCACGCTGGACACGGTAGTTCCAGCGGGCGAGTGACCTGACGATGGTTTCGGCACCGATGGGGTTGGCGCTGTGAACGAAGACAGCTCCGATCTGAAAGGGCCGTCCGTTGAAGGCGGTTTCTTCCATGAGCGTCACCACCGGCATGATGGTGTCGTCGCCCCCGAGATCGTGGTCGAGCCACAGCTCGTCGATGAAGCTGTTGCGGTGCTCTTCCAGAAGCTGGACACCTTCGCGGCTGGTGCGGGCAACCCGCGTGGCCCGGGGAAGGGAGCGGAGGTCGTCTATGCCGAGGATGACGGGAGTCGGCGAGGTGGGCGCTTCTTTCACCGGGGGATTGTCACGGCACGCGGGACGGGAAAGCCACTGAGTATTGAGCCTCTGCAAGGGTGGGCGGTGCCCACATCAAGATGGGGGCCGTAGGCTCCTGTTGATCCGGCATGAATGGCTCAGTGCCCGCCCGGGCCGTTCGAGGGCTCCGACTTGGCCTGAGTGCTGCGCTCGTGGCAGCACAGGGACAGTCCGGAACAGCAGCTTCGCGCCCTCGCGGTGGAGGGAATGGCATTCTTGCCCCATGGCAAGCGTGGGCTCTCGCACGAAGACGGCGGACACATGGCTGATGCCTGCCGATGAGGTGGTTCTGGGGGAGCGGATCACCGAGGCGCTGCCTTCGTCAGGTTGGCAGTGCAGACACGCAGGACCTCCTGGTTTGCACCAGGTGCACTTGCATGCCTCGATCGAGTCCGCGCTGGACTGCGGAGGCACTCAGGCGTGTCTCGGCCTTCCGGCAGGCGCTTCACTGCCACCCGCGATCATTCCAGCTTCTGGTGTCCTCACGCCTGCCGGACCCCCGATCGCGGCTGTTGTCCAGCTACTCCGTTCACGGCTCAGGACTGACGAGCGGGGCGAGTTCTTCGAGAGCGGGCGGCTCGCGGTGAGGTGGTTCGAACCCGAGGTCGGACCGGAAGCGCATCAGACCCTCACCGCACAGACACGCCTGATCTGGGCGGCGTTGCGAGCCGTGACCCGGCCGGCCGTGATCGAGGCGCCCGACGGTCGTCGCACTTCGGGACTGAGAATCGGGCCCGTTGCCCGTGACGAGGTGTTGCGCCGCCAGGTGCCGCTGGCGAGACCCGGCATCCAGCGGTTTCGGCTGGTGACGTGATGGCGAGGGGCCCGGAGGCCGCAGGGCCCGATGATCAGTAACGCTCGGACCGAGTGGTTCAGCAAGCGGCGAGCTGCCGGGCTGCCCCCCGCTGAGCGGGAGACAGCCCGGGTGGGACCGACGCCGTCGTGCGTCCGGTCCCGTTGCGGGTTACTTCGCGAAGCCGTAGTCCAGCAGCTTCTTCACGTCGGCCGCCCGGTTCGCCTCGGTCGGCGCACCGAGCACCGTGCCGATGACCGTCTTGCTCCCGCGGGTGGCCGCGAAGACGAGGCAGTACTTGGCCTGAGGACCTGAACCGGTCTTCACACCGATCGCTCCGCTGTACGTGCTCAGGAGCTTGTTGGTGTTGGTCCACGACATGTACCGGTAACCGCCGGTCTTGGTGGTCACCTTCTGGCTCGTGGTCTTCGTCTTGACGATGGTGCGGAACGTGGAGTTCTTCATCGCACTGCTCGCGATCTTGGTGAGATCGCGCGGGGTCGAGTAGTTCGACCCGTTGCCTATCCCGTCGAACGAGTCGAAGTGCGTGTTCGTCAGGCCCATCCTCCTGGCCTCGGTGTTCATCTTTCCGATGAACGACTTCACCCGGTCGGCCCGCGTGGAGCCGGTACCGAACTTGTCGGCCAGCGCGTAGGCGGCGTCACACCCCGACGGCAGCATGAGGCCGTAGAGGAGCTGTCGGACCGTCACCTTGTCCCCGACGATCAGGTGTGCCGATGAGGCGTTGTTGGAGACGATGTAGTCGCTGTAGGCCTTCTGGATCGTGACCTTGGCGTCGAGGTTGAGGTTCGTCTGGGCCAGCACCACCGTCGCCGTCATGATCTTCGTGGTGGAGCCGGTCGACCGGCGGCTGTCCGCGGCCTTCCCGAACAGCGTCGTGCCCGTCCCGTTGTTCATGACGAAGCCGCCCGGGGCGGTGATGGACGGGGCGGGCGGCGTCGCGGCCTGAGCCTGGCCGGCGAAGAGGCCGCCGGCCAGCACGGCCGAGGTCGTGACCGCGACAGTCACGGCACGGCGCACACCCAGTGTCGTAGTTATCAAAATGTTCTGCCCTTGGTAGGAGTCTCTGTCGTACGGGTCCGCACGGGCCTGGCGCGAGGCGCGAAGGAGAGCCGACCAGGTTCTGACGGCCTGAGCTCATGCCTCGTGCGGGCCCGGCGCACCACAAGATGCACGAGGAGGCTCAAAGGATGTACGGCTGGGACCGTGACCTTCCTCGCATTCCGATGTGCTTCTGGCAGAGGGTGGTAGTCGCCGAACCGCTACTCCGTCGGCGACGAAGCCCGCTACTGGCCCTGGCCCGTCGGGCCTGACTCGCCGGCTGTGGCCACTGGTTCGGTGTTGCGCTGGTATCGCGCCGCTGATGCCGCCTGCGGGTCGGGCTCTTGGCCAGTGGCGGTATCACCGCCAGATCATTGAGGGCATCGTGTTCAGGTTCCGCCCGGCCTGCCCGGAAGGGGCCTGCCCGACGGTTCGGCCGCTGGGTCGGCCAAAGCAATCGTCATCCACATGCCTACGCCCGCGACGGCCTCGGACCCGGCCTGGCCATGTCGTCGATGGCAAGGACTACTCGGCCCGCATGTTCCGGGCCTACTCCGCCGGCGCGGGATCAAATCGACGATCGTCGATCACTGGTTGGTCAGCTTCACTCACGGCTGGACGTGCTGCTCGGCGGCGTCGAACGCGGGCGCGAGCGGGGCCAGCGCTGTGCGAAGTTGGTCGGGCAGCGAGCCGGAGGGCACGACCAGTCCTGCGGCGGCGGCGAAACTCTCGGCGGCCTCCGTGGTCGCGGCCGGACGGAGCCAGCCCTCCAACGCGATGCGAACCGCCGCGGCCACGCTCGCCGCGAGAACTCGGGCTGTGTGCCCGCCTGCGTCCCCCAGGCGTTCGGTGATCACCGCCGTGAGAGGAGGCTCGATGCCGGCGGTGGTGTCGAGGAACGCGTCACGCAGTGCGGTCTGGGTGGTGATCAGCAGCAGCGCCTGCTGCTCGTGCTCGCCGGCGTGCGGGAAGCGGTATCCGCCGAGCTCGCCGAACTTGCCGACGGCCGTCTCGTCTCCGACGGGACGGGGCCGGCGAAGAAGCCGAGTTGCTGCGCTCGGCGAAGGCCCTCGGTCCTCGGTCCTCCGTCCTCGGTCCTCCGTCCTTGGCCCTCGGTCCTCGACGCGCGTTCGGCCATGTTGTGCTGCTGTCCCGCCGTGGTCGTCCGTAAGGGCTACGTCCAAGGCCGCGGCCCGTCTACGCCTCGGGTCTGATCCTTGTGCACGGGGCGACCGCATAACGTGCTGCCCGACTCCGGATCGTCCGTTCAAGGGGAGAGAGCATGAGCACCGCCGCACCGGTATCGCTGGTCACGGGTGGCAACAGGGGCATCGGCCGTGAAACCGCGCGCCAGCTCGCCGGACTCGGTCACGTCGTCCTGCTGTCCGCCCGACGTCCGCAGGACGCCGAACGGGCCGCCGCCGACCTGGCCCCCGGTGTGCCCGGGGGCACGCTGCTGCCCTGTCGGCTGGACGTGACCGACGCCGACGACATCCATGCCCTCGCCCGTCGCGTGGAAGAGGAGTTCGGGCGCCTCGATGTCCTCGTCAACAACGCGGCCATCAACTACGACACCTCCCAGCGAGCCGTCTCCGCCGACCTCGACGAGGTCCGCCACACCCTGGAGACCAACCTCTTCGGCGCCTGGCAGACCACGCAGGCGTTCTTGCCGCTGCTGCGCCGTTCACGCCACCCCCGTGTGGTGAACGTCTCCAGCGAATCCGGTTCCCTGGAACACATGTCCGGCGGCACCCCTGCCTATGGAGTCTCGAAGGCCGCCCTCAACGCCCTGACCCGCAAGCTCGCCGACGAACTGCGCGCCGAGCGGATTCTGGTCAACGCTGTCTGTCCGGGCTGGATCGCCACCGACATGGGCGGCCCGGGCGGTGACCCCGTAGACCAAGGAGCCGCCGGCATCGTCTGGGCTGCCACCCTGCCCGACTCCGGTCCCACCGGCGGCTTCTTCCGGAAAGGCGAACCCCTACCCTGGTGAGGAAAAACCGGTGGTCCCGCCACGAAGGACCGCCCAGCCGTTCGGCGGCGGGAACGGTCCGTCGTGGTGATGAAGTCGTTGCCGCGCACGGGTGCCCTGTCAGTTGGCCCGTCAGAAAGTACCTCCGGACCTGCTGGTGCGATCTTCTCAGCGTCACGCGAGAACGCCCGGCCGTTGATCGCCTGCCACGGGGGCCAGGCGCCGACCGCCGGGCGGTTGCCTCAGGTGCTCCGCACGAGTGTGCGGGCCCACGCCGGGGGCGGGTCGGCGCAGGTGAACCGCAGGTCAGCCGGCCTGGCCGGTGGGCATGATGGTGACCTGCTGGAGGTTCACCCGCGGCGGCAGTGTGGCGATGAAGCCAACGGTCTCCGCGATGTCCTGCGCCGTGAGCCACTCCATGGTCTCCCTGGAGCCGTCCAGCCAGTCCCGGGCGCCCTGGTCGGTGACGTGGCTCTGCAGCTCGGTGCCGACGATGCCCGGTTCGATCGCCGAGACGCGCACGTTCTTCGCGCCCAGCTCGGCCCGGAGGTGACGGGAGAGGTGGGTGACGTACGCCTTCGTGCCGGAGTACACCGCGAAGTTGGGGAAGATGTTCTGCGCGGCGATCGAGGAGGTGTTGATCAGGTCGGCCACACCACGCTCGGCAGCGGCCTTGACCAGCTGCGGGGTGAACGCGCCGATCGCGTTCATCAGGCCGGTGATGTTCAGGTCGATCTGGTGCTTCCACTGGTCCGTCGCCAGCTCCTCGATCGGAGCGGGCAGCATGACGCCGGCGTTGTTCAGGAGCAGGTCCGCACCGCCGAACCCGGCCGCCACCCGGTCGGCGGCGTGCTGCAGAGCGGCGGCGTCGGTCACGTCAGCAGCGATCGCCACCGCGCTGCCGCCGTTCTTCTCGATGCGCGCGACGAGGTCGGCCAGCCGGTCGGCGCGGCGCGCCAGGACGACGACGCGGGCTCCCAGGGACGCCAGTTGCTCGGCGGACGCCGCACCGATGCCACTGGAGGCGCCGGTGACGACCGCGACGCGACCGGCCAGGGGCTGGGACATGGTGTTCGTGGACATGATGCGTACCTTCCAAGGGACAGGGGAGGGTGAGATGTGCGGCCGGATCTGCCAGCCGCACATCCAGCACACCACCCGGGCGACCGCCTCAGGACGCCATGACTGGCCCTGCCCAAACAGGTTCCCGCAGGGCCACCCTGGTGCTCTCATGGCACCGCTGATGTGCTCACACTGGAGCCATGGACCGCACCAAGGAAATCTCCGGCTTCCTGCGCTCACGGCGGGCGCGCATCACCCCCGAAGAGGCTGGGCTGCCCTCAGACGGGCGTGTCCGTCGCGTTCCCGGGCTGCGCAGGGACGAGGCGGCCCGCCTGGCCGGCGTCAGCACCGAGTACTACACGCGTATGGAGCAAGGGCGGGCAGGTAACCCTTCCGACGAGGTCGTGGAGGCGATCGCCCGCGCGCTGCGGCTGGACGAGACCGAACGCGAACACCTCACAGACCTTCTGCGATCCGGCGCCCCGACCGCACGCCGTGCACCGGTCAGGGCCCAGCGGGTCCGGCCGGGCCTGCACCTGATGCTGGAGACCCTCGGCCACGTACCGGCCTTCATCCTGGGCCGGCGCACCGACGTGCTGGCCTCCAACCGGCTCGCCAGGGCCGTCCTCACCGACTTCGACGCCCTGCCCGCCACCCGCCGCAACCTGGCACGGTACTACCTCCTGGACCCCCAGGCCCGTGAGCGCGTGGGCGACTGGGACCGGATCGCCTCGGAGACGGTAGCCATCCTCCGGCTGGAAGCAGGCCGCTACCCCGACGACCGGCAGCTCGCCGATCTCGTCGGTGAACTCACCCTGCGGTGCGCTGAGTTCACCGGCTGGTGGAACGACCACCGGGTGCTGCGCCGCACTCACGGCGCCAAGCACTACCACCACCCGCTCGTCGGAGACCTGCACTTCTCCTACGAGTCCTTCCAGGCGCCCGGCGACCCGGAACAGACCCTGTGCGTCTACAACGTCGAAGCAGGCTCCGAAACCGCCCAGGCCCTACAGATCCTGGCCAGCTGGAACGCCCCCGAGACCACGGCACCCGCCACCCCGCGCCCCAGCTGACACCAGCCCCGTCTGCCCGACCCACGAACGGATCGCCGGTCGGGACGGGTGGCCCGGTGCGCCTCGCCGAGGTGCGGGTGCGATTGTCAGCCTGGCCGCGACTGGATCCGATCCCCTCCTATGACCGCGGGGTGCTGACCCAGCGCCACGTGGTGAGACGGGCATGCCCCGGCAGTTCGGCGCGGCCGGTTGCCCACAACAGAGTGAGCCAGGGATCCGCGTCGCCCGGAGCCTCCGGAAACAGACGTGCGAGCACCCGCGAGCAGAGAGCGGAGGGCGGGTTCCAGGCAAGCCCGAAGCCTTCCGCCACATCGTGGACGTGTACCAGCGTCTCTACCACCCCCATCGCCGCGAAGCCTTCAGGATCCGACACCCCGGCGGCGTGGTGCGCGCGGACTTGGGGCGACGTCGTACGCACCATGGCGACCAGCAGCGCGCCGCACGCCTCCAGCACCTGCAGCAGGCCGGCCGGACCCGCATCGCGCTCCGCGTAGGCGAAGACCATGGGCCCCTCCGGCCTCTTCCGGCTCAACGCGAAAGGCACATGGGTGTCCAGCGGCGGGCTCTGCGGCCCCAGTTGTACGGCGTAGTACAACAGGTCGTTGGCGAGGTGCTCGACGGTCTCCCAGCAGTCCCACTCCAGCGAACCGGCCTTACCGCCCCACCCCTCCGAGGGTGCATCCCGAAGGATGCCCACGGCGAGCCGCACGGCAAGGTCGACGTCGTCCGCGGTGACGGGAGACAAGGCTGATCCGGTTTCGACTGATCGAGGCATGACAGCACCGTATCGCGAGGGATGAAGGCGCTTGGAGTGCGGAGACGTCCGTCCGAAGGCTGGGGGAGTGGTGGCAGAGCCTGTCCGTGTCCGTGCGCTGACCGACCAGGAGGGGCAGTGATCGCGAAGCCGCTCCTCGAAAGAGGTCGGGAGGGGGGCGCGCTCAGGCGCCGTGCCAGGACTTCCACAGCGCGGCGTACCCGCCGCCGGCGGCCAACAGCTCTTCGTGACTGCCCGATTCGGTCACCCGGCCGCCGTCCATGACCGCGATCCGGTCCGCGTCGTGGGCGGTGTGCAGGCGGTGGGCGATGGCGATCACAGTGCGTTCCTTGAGTACAGCCGCCAGTGAACGCTCGGTGTGCCGGGCCGTGGTCGGGTCGAGCAGGGAGGTGGCCTCGTCCAGGATCAGCGTGTGCGGATCGGCCAGGACCACCCGGGCCAGGGCGAGTTGCTGGGCCTGTTGGGCGTCCAGACGGAGCCCACCGGCACCGAGCTCGGTGTCCAGCCCGTCCGACAGCTCGTCCACCCAGTCGATGTCGACTGCGGCCAGCACCGCGTGCAGGTCCTGGTCGGTCGCGGCGGGCGCGGCGATCAGGAGGTTGTCCCGGACGGTGCCGAGGAAGACGTGATGCTCCTGGGAGACCAGGACGACGTGTCGGCGCAACTGGGCCGGGTCGAGCTCGGCGACAGGCACCTGCCCCACCGTCACCCGTCCGGTGCGGGGCGTCTCCGCCCCGGCCAGCAGCCGGCCCAGAGTGGACTTGCCGGCCCCGGACGGGCCGACGATGGCCAGCCGCTCGCCCGGACGGACGGTGAGGTCGACGCCGTGCAGGACGTCCCGCTCGCCCTGGTAGGCGTACCGGACGTCTACCACGTCGATCCGGTCGTCCTCGGGCCGGCCGCCGCCGGTCACGGCCGGGGCGTCCACCTGGCCGATGCCCTCGACCCGGGCGAAGGAGGCGTTGCTGCGCTGGAGTTGGTCGAGCCAGAGCAGGACCTTGTCCAGTGGCTCGGAGAGCTTCCAGAAGTAGAGAGCACAGGCGACCACCGCGCCGGTGGTGACCGCGCCGGTGTCGCGCAGGGCGGCGCCGAGCAGCAGGATGCCGGCGACCGGGGCGATGTACGAGAACTCGACCACGGGAAAGAGCACGGTGCGCAGGTTGAGGGTGTAGGTACGGGTGACCCGGCAGTGCTCGACCGCCTCGGCCGCGGCGGCGATGCGGCGGTCCTGGAGGCCCAGGGCCTCGACGGTGCGGGCCCCTGTGGCGGTGGAGGTGAGGATCTCGACCAGCGCGGAGTTGGCGGCGCCTTCGGCGAGGTAACCCGCGTGTGCACGGTGCAGGTACCAGCGGGTGGCGAACCAGATCCCGGAGAGGCAGAGCAACCCGCAGATGCCGAGCAGCGGGTTGACCGCGAGCATGGCGACCAGGATCAGGAGGATCTGGACGAGCGCCACGGAGACCTCCGGCCCGGCGTCGCGCAGGGTGGTGCCTACGGTGGCGACGTCGGCGGTGCCGCGCGTCAGCAGGTCACCGGTGCCGGCGCGTTCGACCACCGAAGCGGGAAGGGCGAGGGAGCGGTCGGCGAACCGCTCTCGGATCCGCGCCAGAGTCCGCTCGCCGAAGCGGTGGGCGGCGTAGCGGGCGAAGCGGCCGAGGAGCAGCTGCGCGAGCGCGAAGCAGAGGATGCCGAGGGCGAGTCGGTCGACGTGTCCGACCCCGGCGCCGCCCCGGACGTCGTCGATGATCCGGCCCAGCAGCCAGGGGCCGCCCAGACCGGCGGCCGCGGCCAGTCCGTTGAGGGTCAGCATCGCGGCGACCGCACGGCGATCCTGCCCCATCAGACGCACGGCGGCCCGGCGGACCTCGGCGGGACCGGCGATCGGGAGCCGCCCGGGGGCGGTCTCGGTCTGAGCGGTCATCGGACGGCCTCCTCGGCGGGCGTGGACTCGGTGGCGGTTTCGCCGCGGGCCACCAGCGCCCGGTAGCCGGGCTCTGATGCGAGCAACTCCTGGTGCGGGCCGGCCGCCGCCAGACGGCCGTCGACGAGGTAGCACACGGTGTCGGCCTGCTCCAGGAGGACGGGGGAGGTCGAGGTGAGGGCGGTGGTACGGCCGGTCCGCGCCCGGCGCAGCCCAGCGGCCATGGCGGCCTCGGTGTGGACGTCCACGGCGGAGGTGGGCTCGACCAGCAGGAGCACCTCCGGGTCCGCCAGCAGGGCACGGACCAGTCGCAGCCGCTGGCGCTGACCGCCGGAGAGGTTACTGCCCTGGGCCTGGATCATGCTGTCCAGGCCATCGGGCAGTGCCTGCACGATGTCCTCCGCCGCGGCGTGTCTGACGGCCTGGGCGATGGACGGGCCGGTGTGCTCGGACCGGCCGCCGACCACGGTGCGCAGCGTGCCGGAGAAGAAGTCGGCGTCGTTGTCCGCCACCACGATCCGGCCGCGGATCTCGGCCAGGGCGACCTCGGCGAGCGGCACGCCGCCCCAGGTCGCAGCGGATGCGCTGTACCGGCCGACCCGGTCGACCACGGCCGCGGAATCGGCAGGGCGAGCGCTCACGATCGCGGTCAGCCGGCCCGGGAGCAGTTCCACACCGGTGTCGGCGTCGTACAGTGCTGATGGCTCGTCAGGGGCCGGCCGGAGTGTCGCGGCGTCTTCGAAGGCAGGCTTCAGGTCGAGCATCCGGACCACCCGTCCAGCGGCCACCAGACCCCTGGTGAGGTCGTATCCGCCCTCGATGAAGTTGGAGACCGGTACCACCAGGACGGCGACGTAGCCGTAGACGGCGACCAGCGTGCCGATCGTGATGGTGCCCTCGGCGGCCATCCGGGCGGCCAGCCAGGTCACCAACGCGAGGAAGAGGGCTGGCAGGCCGACCGAGAGCGCTTGGATCCAGCTGGTCACGGCGCCGACCCGGTAGCCCTCGGCCTGCAGGCCCTGCGATCCGCGCAGGTAGCGGCCGGCCAACATCTCCTTGCCGCCGATGCCGTTGAGTACGCGCATGCCGCCGACGAGGTCCCCGAGCCGGGCGGTCAGCGCCCCCTGCTGCTCGCGGTACCTGGACTCCGCGCCCTGGAGGCGTTCCAGCAGCGGCCCGACCACGACCGCGAGCAACGGCACCCCCAGCAGGACCACGAGGGCGAGCGGGACGGAGACCGACAGCAGCAGCGCGGCCGCCACCAGGTACGCGACGACAGCGCCGACGCCCGGGCCGGTAATCGTCAGTGTCCGGCTCATCTGCGCGACGTCGCCCACGCCGATGCTGGCCACCTCGCCGGCCGTCACCTTTCGGGGCAGTTCGGCACCCAGCCGCGTGGAGTGCGCGACCACGACCTGGATGGTCCGGAAGGTGGCGTCCATCCGGACCCGTGTCATGATGCGGTGGCGCATGACGCCGAGCCATGCGTTGAGCAGTGCGGCGCCGACCAGTGCGGCCACCCAGCCGACCAGGACGCCGGTCTTCCCCCGCTGGAGCCCGTCGTCGATCGCACGCTGCATGAGGTACGGCGGCAGCAGGAGGCAGACCATCCAGAAGGTGCCGATCACCGCCCCGCCCGTCACCCGTCGGCGCTGACTCATGGTCAGCCACCACAGGTAACGCGCAGCACTTCGGTGATCCGGGGTTCTCGGATCGGCATACGAATCCGTCATGAGTGAACCCTAACCGCCCTTTCCTGGGCCTTAATTGGTCAGAAACGGTTCGGTTCTGGGGCGTTGGTGAGGTGGGACGGATCTGGCCGGGGAGGGGCGCGGCATCTGTCGCCATCGGCGCAAGAGGCCCTGCGGCTCCGGGCGGTGGCCGCGTCGGAGGCGGGACGGGACCGTGAGGACGCGGCGGCGGGCTTGGAGGAAAACGCGCTTTCAGCCTGGGCCGCCGAAGTAGCCGCGGACGATGTTGGCCGGCGCTGGTGCCTGCGGATCATTCGTCGGGAGGAGCTGGCCCGGGACTACGAGCTGTAGCGCCGTTTGCTGGTCACATCAACTCGTCCGGGGACACCTGCGCCGGGGACACGGTGACCAGCGAAGCCCCGCCTCGGCGCGCTCGAGTGGGATGACCACGGCTGATCCGGCGTGAATCGGCGGACACAACGCGACCGCGCCCGCCCGGCGGTGTGCCGATCGCGCGCCCCACCACGGCGTCACCACCTCTGGTGGTGACGCCGCTCGGTCATCGTGCGGCCGGGGCACGGGGCGGCGCGCCTCCTCGCAGGCCGCGGGTCACCAGGTTCGGGCGAGCAAGTGTGTGAACAGCGCGTCGAGCTGCTGTACGGCCGCGGGCGTCAGCGGTGTGTCGCGCAAGGTGAGGCGGGCGATGTCCAGGTGGCGGCGGGCCTCGTCGCGGGTCGCTGACCGGCCGCCGGCCTTCTCCACCAGCGCTGCGACGTGGGCGGCCTCGTCATCGTCCATCCGCCCCGTGGTCGTGAGGAGCGCGGCGAGTTCGTGTGCGGCCTCGTTTCCTCCGGCCAGTGCCGTGAGGATCGGGTAGGTCTTCTTGCCCCGTCGCAGGTCCGCGTGGACGGGCTTGCCGGTCACGGCCGGGTCGCCCCAGATGCCGAGGATGTCGTCCACCGCCTGGAAGGCGAGGCCGAGATGGCGCCCGGCTCGTTCGAGCGCGGCCACGGTGTGGTCCGGGGCGCCGCCCAGGATCGCGCCGAGCGCGAGCGCGCAGCCCAGCAGGGCGCCCGTTTTCTGGTCGGCCATCGAACGGTACTCGTCCGGGCCTACCGCTCCGGGTCCGCGCCACGGGCGTTCCTCGAAGCGCAGGTCCTGTGCCTGGCCGGTCACCAGTGTGTTCAGGGTCCTGCAGAGGAACCGGACCGCGGCTCCCGTGTGCAGGCTCCGGGCCTCGGCCAGCGTCGCCACGGCCTGGGCGAGGAGCGCGTCGCCCGCGAGAACGGCCGGGCCCGTACCGTACGTCTTCCACACCGCCGGGCGCTGCCGACGCAGTGCGTCGGCGTCCATGATGTCGTCGTGGAGCAGCGAGAAGGTGTGGACGAGTTCGACGGCCACGGCTCCCGGGACGGCGTCGGCGCCGTCGGCCCCGACGGCCTCCGCCCCGAGCACGGCCAGGGCCTGCCGCACTCCCTTGCCCTCCGATCCGCCCGGGTCCGGCGTCCCTGACGCGTCGGCCCAGCCCAGCGCGTACGCCGCCATCTCAGCGGTCCAGGGGTGCAACCTTCCCACCGCCTCCACCAGCGCCGGCCGGACCAGCGCACGGCAACGATCCAGGACGGTGGACGGCGAGGAGTGGTGAGGACGGGGCGGGCTCATCAGCGCCGCGCCCGCGGGACCGGCGGCGGATGAGCCGTCAGGTGTGCCAACGCGTGCAAGGGCCGGCGACGACGGCTTCGGCAGGGCGTTCATCGCTGCCCCTCCGAGTCCGCGGCCCGCACCGCGTCCGCGGCCGCGGCCTGCAGCCCGTCCGCGTCGGCCACCCGCAGCCCGTCCGCGGCCCGCAGCCTCTCCGCGGCCGCCGCCCGCAGCCCCTCCGCGTCCGCGGTCCGCAGCCTCGCGTCCGCCGCCTGCAGCCCGTCCGCGTCCGCGGCCCGCAGTCCGTCCACGTCCGCCGCCCGCGCTGCCCGCAGCCCGTCCGCATCCGCGACCCGCAACCCCTCCACTTCCGTCGCCCGCAGCCCTTCCACGTCCGCCGCCCGCAACGCCTCCGACCCGACCGTCGGCAGCACCGGCTCCGCTGCCCTGGGTCCCTCACCGGCATGGTCCGGCAGCGGGCCGACCCCGAGCTCGGCCGCGGCCTTGTCCACCATGTCCCGGGCGTGCCGTAGACCGATGCGGTCCAGCGTCGAGCGCAGTTCGGCCAGTTCCGCGGCGGTGTGCGCGGCCTCGCGGCCCAGGCGGGCGTCGGCCTTGACCAGGCCCAGCCTCGACAGGGCCGTCCCGCGCGGCTCCTCCATCTCGCGGAACTCCTCCAACGCCTGCGCGTACAGCTCGCGGGCCTGCTCGTAGCGGCCGGCCCGGTACAGGACGTTGCCCCGCATCTTGTGGTTGTAGGCGAGCGCGCTGGACAGGCGTATCTCCCGGCAGGCCTCCTCCGCCTGCGACAGCAGCGACAGGGCGCGGTCCACGTCCCCGTCGCGTACCGACACCACGTCGGCGATGCCCCGCAGGGCCCACGCCCAGCCGCGCCGGTCCTCGGCGCGCGACGCCGTCTCGGCCGCCTCCTCGAACAGGGCCAGGGCCTTGTCGTACGAGCCCGTGTTGCGGTGCATCTGCGCGATGCCCTCCAGCGCCCACACCGTGTGCCGGGCCTCGCCGCGGCGGCGGGCCTCGGCGAGCAACTGCTCGTGCAGCCGGCCCACGGCCTCGTAATCACCCTGTATGCGCCCGGTCTCAGCGAGCCCCGCCAGCGAGTAGCCCCGCACGACGACGTCCCCGCCCCGCTCGCCCGCCTCGGCCGCGAGCCGCAGGAGCCGGTACGCCAGCCGGAACGCGCCGCGCTGCCGGGCCAGCGTGCCGCCGCTCCACAGCGCCCACGCCATCGCCCCCTCGTGACCGGCCGAACGCGCCGCCCGATAGCTCGCCTTCCACGCCCGGTCGGCCTCCCCGATCCGGCCGAGCCTGCGGTACGCCTCCGCCACGGCCAGCCCGCACCGCGCCACCTCCCGCAGGTCCCCGGCCCGTTCCGCCGCCTGGAGTTCCTCGATGCCCCGGGCGAGCACCTCGGGCAGCGAGGCGTTCACCGACAGCGACCCGAGCGCTCCCTGATACTCCGGCGCGGACGCCTTCGCCCGCCTCGCCTCACGCACCTGACCTGCCATCAGAACCTCCTCCGGTCGGCTCGACGATCAAGCCGACGCGAGGGAGAAGACGGAGTCGGCGGTGCCGGGTTCCGTACCGGTCGGAAAGTCCGTCTCCGTATGGGCGGCGGATCATCCTCAAGTGCTACGTGGCCGACGGAGACTCCTCAACGAGACGGACCCACGCCCTGGTGGCGGCCGGGTACGGGTGGTGCGCGGGCCGGACTCCGCAGGATCCGACCGGGCGGGACTGACGGACCGGCGCACTGCTGCCGACAGGTCCGCCGATCGCCCGCCGCTTCAGTAGGAGGGCAGACCCAACGGCACCCGGCCGGTGGCGCGGCCGTGTTCGTCCAGGAGCCAGGCCATGCGCTTCGGTGAGTGCAGGGACACCGTCCGGTCCTGGACCTCCAGGGCCGGGAAGCGGTCGGCCAGGAGGGCTTCGAAGGGGTCGACCGCGTCGAGGCCGTGCAGCCAGACGAGGACGAGGAGGTTGTACGGGCCGCTCACCGACACGCACATGCGGACCTGCTCGAACCGGGCCAGCGCGTTGCCGGTCTGCTCCAGAAGGGCGTGCGGCACCGACGTCCGGTAGATCACCATCGTGGACAGACCCGCCAGCGGGTGGGCCAGGTCGCAGCGCAGGGTGATGTCACCGTTGCGCATCAGACGCTGGAGCCGGCGGCGCGCCGAGTGCTCGCTCATGCCCGTCTGCGCGCCGAGCTCCGCGTACCCGAGCCGCCCGTCGCCGCCGAGCGCCGCGATGAGCGCCTGGTCCGACGGCGCGGGCCGCTGGTGGAGGTGGGTGCTGTACGTCCGGGGGCGTGCGGCCTCCTGTTCGCTGAGTCCGGCGCGTACCGCCGGGTTCATCGCCCGCATGCGCCAGTCGCGACCCTCCCCGTACAGCGTGATGCCGAGCCGGGTGCGGGTGGAGCGGACCCCGCGCAGACCGCCGATCCCGCGGTGTACGGCGCGGCCCAGCGAGGGCAGGTCGGGGGCGGCCACGGACAGGAAGAGGTCGAAGTCGCCGGCCGTCTCGTCGACGCTGAACACCCACGGCAGCGCCGTCACGGCGGCGCTCACCCGGTCGAAGGACCGCGGTCGGCACCGCACCTCCACGTAGGCGACTGTCGCGGTCTTCGCCGCGTCGTACGCCGTGACCCAGGCCAGTCCCTCGGCACGGAGCCGTTCGAAGCGGCGGGCCGCCGTCGTCGCGTCCACCCCGAGCGCCTTCCCGATCCGGGTCCACGGCGCCCGGGGCGCGGCCTGCAGGGCGTCGACCAGCGCGAGATCCAGCTCCGAGAAGCCCGCTGGCGGCCTGCTCGCGCTGGAATCCGGCGGGACCGGGCTCTGCTGGAGGCTTTCCTGCAATTCGGGAGGGTTCTCGCTCACACGCCGGATCGTAGGGGCACTTCCCGGCCGACGACCAGTTTCGGCCACCGGTGAGAGGAGTGCCGTGTCTGCTCCGCCCCTGCCCCTGTCCGCCACCGCGGCCGCCGCCCACCGCAGAACCGTCCGGATCACGGTCGTCCTGCTCTTCGCCGCTTGGCTGGTCGACTACGTCGACCGGCTCGTGATCAACCTCGTCCTGCCCTCCGTCGGCGCCGAGTTCCACATCGACCGCACCCAGCAGGGCCTCGTCGTCTCCGCCTTCTTCCTCGCCTACGCCCTCTGCCAGCTCCCCGGCGGCATGCTCGCCGACCGGTTCGGCGGCCGGCGCGTGACCCTGTGGGCGCTGCTGTCCTGGTCGGTCTTCACCGCCGCCACCGGCTTCGCCTGGTCCTTCGCGGTACTGCTCGCGCTGCGCTTCGCCTTCGGCGTGGCCGAGGGCGTCTTCCCGCCCGCCTCCATGAAGGTCCTGGCCGAGCGCACCCGGCCCGAGGAGCGCATGGGCGCCAACGGCGCGGTCCTGAGCTCCAACGCGATCGCCGCCGTCATCACCCCCCTCACCGTCGCCCCGCTCGTCGCCGTCTTCGGCTGGCGCTCGGCCTTCTGGTCAACGGCCGCCCTCGGAGTCCTGGCCCTCGCCGCCGTCCGCTTCTGGCTGCCCGCTCCGCTTCCCCGCACGGGGGCCGCGGACGCAGGCGGCGCGGGCGAGGCGCCGGACGAGGCCTCCAAGGCAGGGTTCGAAACCTCCAAGGCAGGGCCCGAGGCATCCAAGGCAGGGCCCCAGGCCGGCAGCCCGCGTCCTGCCCTCCGTACCGTCCTCGGCATGGGCGTCCTCTGGCGCTTCGCCCTCATGATGTTCGGCTACAACACCATCATCTGGGGCCTCAACACCTGGGTCCCCTCGTACCTCTCCGAGGAGCGCGGGCTCTCCCTCACCTCGGCCGGAGCCCTCCTCGCCGTCCCCGCCCTCGGCGCCGCGCTCGCCACCGTCCTGGGCGGGCGGCTCGCAGACCGGCTCGGCGGCCGCCACCGGACGGTCATCGTCCCCGGCATGGCCGTCGCCGCGCTCGCGCTGCTCCTGATGGCGAACGCACGGTCCGTCCCCGGCTTCGTCGTCTTCGGCACCCTCGCCGTCTTCGCAGCCTCCATGGCGTACATGCCGATCTTCGCCGTCCCGCTGGCCGGACTCGCCCCGGAGTACGTGGGCGTGGGCAGCGCCGTCGTCATCCTCGGCGGCCAGGTCGCCGGGATGATCGCGCCGCCCGTCATGGGCGCGCTCGCCGACGCCTTCTCCTTCCAGGTCGCCTTCGGCTTCCTGGTGCTCGGCGCGGTGATCGCCGCCGTCATGGCCTGTCTGACCCCGCAGGACGCGGACGCCTTCCGTGCCGCCGCCGACCGCCTGCCCCGCCCGTCCCTCACCGCAAAGGAAGCCGCATGACCCTCGACGCGACCGTCCGCCCGCTCCTCGCCGGCCTCGACGAGCGCCTGCCCGAGCTGCGCGCGCTCTACGAGGACCTGCACGCCCATCCCGAGCTGTCGTTCCAGGAGTTCCGTACGGCGGGCATCGTGGCCGAGCGGCTGCGCGCGCAGGGCTGGGAGGTCACCGAGGGCGTCGGACGCACCGGCGTCGTCGGTGTCCTCGCCAACGGCGAGGGCCCCGTCGTGCTGCTGCGCGCCGACATGGACGCCTTGCCCGTCAAGGAGGAGACAGGACTGCCGTACGCGTCCACCGCCACCGGCATCGACCCGGACGGCGTCGAGGTGCCGGTCATGCACGCGTGCGGGCACGACATGCACGTCACCTGTCTGCTCGGCGCCACCGACCAGCTCGCCGCACAGCGCGACGGCTGGCGCGGCACGGTCGTCGCCGTCTTCCAGCCGGCCGAGGAGGTCGGCGGCGCGCCCGCCATGATCGAGGACGGCTTCCTCGACCGTTTCCCGCGCGCCGAGGTCTGCCTCGGCCAGCACGTCGCCCCGGCGCCTGTCGGCTTCATCGGCACCCGGCCTGGAACGGTGATGGCCGCGTCCGACAGCCTCCGGGTGACCCTCTTCGGGCGCGGCGGCCACGGCTCCTCTCCCGAGACGGCCATCGACCCCGTGGTGATGGCCGCCGCGGTCGTCATGCGGCTGCAGACCGTGGTCTCTCGGGAGGTCGGCGCCTCGCAGACGGCGGTCGTCACCGTGGGCTCGCTGCACGCCGGGACGAAGGAGAACATCATCCCGGACACCGCCGAGCTGCGCGTCAACATCCGCTCGACCACCCCCGCCGTGCGCGAGCGGGTGCTCGCCGCCGTCGAACGCATCGTCCGCGCGGAGGCCGCGGCCTCCGGCGCGCCCAAGGAGCCCGAGTTCGCCCCCCTCAAATCCTTCCCGGTCACCGTGAACGACGCGGCCGCCACCGCCGTCGTCCAGTCCGCCCTCACCGAAGTCATGGGGGAGGGGCGCGTCTTCACGCTGCCGCAGGCGATCACCGGCAGTGAGGACTTCGGGGTCTTCGGGACCGCGCTCGGCGTACCGTCCGTCTTCTGGCACTTCGGCGGTGCCGACCACGCGCTCTACGCGGGAATCGACCCCGACTCGATCCTGGAGAACGGCCTCCCCGCCACCGTCCCCGCCAACCACTCCCCACACTTCGCCCCCGCCCCCGGTCCGACGATCCCCATCGGCGTGACCGCCCTGCTCACGGCGGCCGGGGCATGGCTGGGGAAGGGGAGCGAGAAGGGGACCGACGAGTCCTGAGGATGCGGGCGATCCCTTGACCGAGCGTCGCGCCGAGCCTGGCCGCGGCCCTTTACCCGACGGCGGGGCACCCCGCCGCCGGCACCCGCGAGCCGGAGTGCCCCGTTCGCTGACCCGCGGCCACGGGCTCCAGCCCTTCGCTGGCCCCAGTCCACGGGCTCGGACCTGTGTACTTGCGTCCTTTGGTCAGCGCGAACGTGGGCGGTGTCCAGCACGACGCCGGTGACGGCGATGAGGCCGACGTCGTCGAGCCGGTGCAGCACCGCCTCGTCCAGCCGCCCCCGGACGCCGGCTCTCGACCAGATCAGGAACCGACGGTGGGCGGTCGACTTCGATCTTTGGGATGGTGTCGGTCGAGGCAGTGGCGGCCGCGGGAGGCCTCTTGACGATTCCGAGTCGCCCAGCTTCCGATGGGCCCATGGTCTGGTTCGGGTTCAGTGCGTTCATCGTTGGCATGACCGGGATGTTGATAGGGAGCAAGGGACGGCGAGGGTGGGAAGTCTGGTCCCGTCGGCAACGAATCGTGTGCTCAGTCGGCTTCGCGCTCGTCGTTGCCGGGCTGGCGATCGGCTGGAGTGGCTGACGCCACCATCTCGAACCACTCGCCAAGAAGCGAGCGAGCTGCTCCCACAGGGGCGTTCCCTCAGCGCTCGCGCCCCGCCCGCCACGCATCTCCATACGGCGAACACGCGACCTGAACATGCGGGCCCACCAGTCCAGAGGCCGGAGTCGTCCGGCATGGAGCGCAGCTCTTGCCCGCATCGGGCGCACCACCGTCTGGCGTGGTCCGGTGCGCGGTCCCATCAGACCACCGGCCATGCGTGCCAGAAGGGGGAACCGTCCGACCGGCGCAATCGTCGGTTACGGATGTGACTGAAGTGACGCCCACGCTGCCTGCCGACCACCGCGAACTGATCTCCGACCTGTCCGGGATTGTCAGCGACTACCCCTATGTAGATCCCGAATCGACCCTCGCCTTCCTCGCCGACGACGCGGCGGAGGTGCTCGGTCGCGTGGCCACCCCGGAGGGCCGCCGGGAGCGGACCGGGTACACGATCCTGCTCCATGCCACCTGCTGGTACGTCTCCGCACGCGTCTTCAGCAAGTCGCTGTTCGCCTCGTACGTACGGGCCTTGGAGGGGTTCCGTGCGCAACTGGACCGGGCCTCCTGCACCTGCCCGGCCGACGCCCATCCCACGGAGCTGGACTCGGAGTACGCGGTCGAGGCGGGGGTGAGCATGCTGACCGAGGCGGGCCGGGCCGCGTTCGCCGAAGACTACGGTCTCGACAATGAGGAGTCGGCGGCGTTCGACTGCGAGGGCTTCCTCGCGGACCTCGCCGATGAAGCCCTTGGCGGCTTGCACGAGGCACACAAGGAGCTCTTCGGCGGCATCGACGTCTCTCATCTGGACGCGCAGTTCGTCCGGGACGACGGCAGCCTCGACGTCGTCGCCATGCAGGAGGCGATCAGCCGTAGCTGGGAGGACAACACTGGCCCGGTCGCCCTGTG
The DNA here is from genome assembly GCF_053605265.1 of Streptomyces sp. NPDC003943. NCBI lineage: Bacteria > Bacillati > Actinomycetota > Actinomycetes > Kitasatosporales > Streptomycetaceae > Streptomyces > Streptomyces sp. NPDC003943. The sequence continues at coordinate 61,230 of NZ_JBSGIW010000040.1, forward strand.
GTCCGCCCGCCGTTGGCTCACCGGGCAGGTGCGGGACGAGGAGCGAATCGGCGTCTTCCTGTCCATGTGGATGGGCATCGCCCAGTCGTACGGGGGTCTGCCGCCCTCGTACGCACGCGACCTCGCCGCCGCGCTCGCCACCATCGACCTGGACGTCTCCTGCGAGCATCCGCAGCACCCCTGGTCCACCGCCGATTCCACCGTGCAGTCCCGGTACCGCGCGGTCGTCCACCTGTACGCGCCGGACGACCACCCCGACACCCCGGTGCCCGCCGAGTTCTCGGCGCGCGAGCTGTGGGAGTGCCCGGTGCAGTACGCCCAGTTGGCACGGAAGGCGTTGGATGACCTTGCGGGATGGCGCACCATGCGCGGCGGCGACGACGAGGACTGGGAGGCCTGAGAGGACTGAGCGTACGGGGCCGCTTCGGCGCCCGGTTGCTTTCCCCTCCTGCAGTGGCCCTCGATCGTGTCGTCTCGGTCGACTCCACCATCGTCCGGGCTCGTCAGCACGCCGCCGGGGCCCGTCAAAAGGGGTCCCGGCCGGCGAGCCGGACGATCATGCCCTCGGACGGTCCCGCAGCGGCCTGACTACGAAGATCCACCTCGCCGCGGACAGCCGATGCCGGCCGTTCGCCTTCGGACAGCGCGCCCAACGGCGCGAAGCGCCCTCGCCTCGTCACCTCCGGGGCGCCGACCTCCAGTAACGGCGGGTGCAGCGTCTCCGAGTGGGCGTCGTCCAGGTGGATCAGCAACACGTCACCTCCGACACCGCCGCCGTCAGGACTGCCTCGCGGCCCGCACACCCGAACACCGTCAAGGTGTCCCTCCCACCGTCGAAGCCGGCTGCGCTTGAGCCGACGCTTCGCGACCCGCGTGATGTGACTCGAGCGGGCTCCGGCGAGGTTGGCGATGTAGGGTCTGTTGTGAAAGTCGATCAAGGTCGTGGATGATCAAGCGCCGTGGGGCGCGGAGATCTGACGAATGGCCAGTGGGCTCGGCTGGAGCCGTTGCTGCCGATGGGCAAGAAGCCGGGGCGGCCGCCGACGTGGACGCGTCGGCGGTTGATCGACGGCATACGCTGGCGGACGAGGACTGGTGCGCCGTGGCGGGACGTTCCGGACTGGTACGGGCCGTGGGACCGGGCCTACGACCTGTTCCGCCGCTGGCAGCGCAACGGCACCTGGAAGCGGATCTTCGAGCAGCTCCAGGCCGAAGCCGACGCGAAGGGCCTCATCACATGGGACATCGGCGTGGACTCCACCATCGCCCGGGCGCACCAGCACGCCGCCGGGGCGCGTAAAAAGGGGCAGAGCAGAAGGAGTCTCCCGGCGGCGTCGACACCGAGCCCGACGACCACGGCCTCGGGCGTTCGCGCGGCGGATTGACCACCAAGTTGCACCTGGCGGTCGAGCAGGGTCAGAAGCCGCTCTCGCTCATCGTCACCGCCGGGCATCGGCATGACAGCCCGCAGTTCCAGCCGGTACTGGAGGCCATACGGGTGTCCCGGATGGGTCGGGGCCGGCCGCGCACCCGGCCGGACAAGGTGCGGGCGGATAAGACGTCGTTTCTTATGGCGTGATCGTTCGTTGATCCGTGCATGACGGATCTGGTTGAGCGGTTGGTGCCGGACGAGTTGTGGATGCTGTTCCGG